>CAYSYZ010000034.1:0-7480 GCA_964435205.1 uncultured Desulfovibrionales bacterium | reverse complement strand
TGTCAAAAGACGAAGTTCGTCAAGAACTAGGGCTGCCTTTGGGTAAGAAAATTATTATTTCCGTAGGAGGACTAGTTAAACGTAAGGGTTTTCACCGCGTGTTGGCGGTACTGCCAGAAGTCCTGAAAAGACATGATAATCTTTTGTATGTGATTGTGGGTGGTCCTACCGTTGAAGGCGACTTTAGCCCAGAGCTTAGAAAGCAAGTACAGGAATCAAATCTGGATGGCCACGTCCATTTCACGGGTCCGCTGCCCCATGACCAGGTGAGAAAATGGCTTAATGCAGCAGATCTCTTTTGCCTGGCTACCAGCAACGAAGGGTGGGCTAATGTGTTTTTTGAGGCCATGGCCTGCGGTAAGCCTGTAGTGGCAACAAAGGTCGGAGGCAATGGGGAGGTTATCAAGAGCAGGGATTATGGGATTTTGGTCGATCCTGGCAACCAGGAGCAACTAAAAGATGCCATGATCCAGGCATTAGAAATGGAATGGGACCACCGTAAGATCGTGGAATATGCATTTCAGAATACGTGGGAAAAGGTAGCTCAGAAAGTTCTGAATGAACTCCGGGAGATCGCCGTCAACTCTCGATGAACATAACGCATATACTCGGTAGTTTTGGCCCGGGCGGGGCTGAAATGGGTGTGGTGCGCTTGATTCGGTCATTCCCAAGAGGCGATATCACACATTCGGTTTGCAGCATCGGTTCCAATATAGCTATGAAGGAACTCTTGCCCGAAGATACAGCCTGCTATTCCCTTGGCATAGATGGAGCGAGTTATACTGCTTTCGTACCGCTACTCAGACTATTTAAAAAAACTAAAACCAGCATCGCTCATGTAAATAATCTGGCATCGTGGTTTGATGTCGCTTTGGCATCGAAGTTGGCTGGTTGCCGGTGTATAGAAACCTTTCACGGTGTAGAAGATGACATAGTCAGATTTCCGTTACCCCGGCGCATATTGTTTAAAATAGCTTCTTTAATGACACATTCAGTCACAGCGGTTGCGGGAGCAGCAGCAGAGCGGATGATCAAGCTTACCGGCATAAAAAGATCTAAGATCAGGGTCATTCCTAATGCGGTCGATACCGATTTTTTTAGACCCTGTCCTTCCCCGGAAGAAAAAGACAAGTTGAGAAAGGATCTCGATCTTCCAAAAGCCAGCCTTTTATTAGGTTGTGTGGCGGCGTTACGCCCGGTGAAGGATCATGATGGTCTGCTTAAGGCATTCGCCGAGGCAGTGTCTGGCAAGTACGGCAACGTGCCTAATAGCGGTATTTATTTAGTATTGGTGGGTGATGGCGTTTTGGAGAGCGATCTTAGGAGGCTTGCCGAGAAGCTTGGCATCGGGCGTTCTGTTATATTTCTTGGGAGGCGTAACGATATTCATAGATTGCTCCAAGCATTAGACGTATTTGTGTTAAACTCAAAAACTGAGGGAATGAGTTATGCTATTCTCGAGGCCATGGCCGCAGGACTTCCAGTAATCGCTACCGCTGTTGGAGCAAATACTGAGTTAATCGGGCATGGCAAAGAAGGCTACCTCGTTCCTCAGGGTGATATCGAGTCCATGGCACGATATATTTTTCAGATAGGTAATAATAATTCTGTCCTGGCGAACATGGGCAAGAACGCCCGGAAAAAGGTAGTTGATCTCTATTCTATTGATAAAATGATAACCTCCTACAAGGCCCTTTATGAAAGAGTCTATGCAGGATAACAGCGGTCCTGGGCGCTGGGAAGCAAAGAAGCTGGGAGGCGGGGATGCTAGTGTAGTGTCTCTAACACATCTTTACAATGATCTTGGAGTTGTCATTCCCGCCCCGTATCAGGTACGGGATAAACTCCAGCGGGAATCCAGGTTGAAAAGACTGGATTCCGGATCAAGTCCGGAATGACCGTTGTGTAAAGTCCTCTCTGAGACAGTACACTAGGATGCTGGGAAGTGGGAAACGGGGGGCCGCAGCTTCGCGATTTCGGATACCAGGATGCAAGCAACTTGATTCCATGCCTAACTAATGGTATCCTCAAAGAAAAACAGCTAAAAGGGGGCGTAAGATGACTAAGATTACGATCGAACCCGAAGATGCCCAGAATGTGAAATCCCTGGTTAGGATAGCCCTACAAAATGAGCTAAAAGTGCTTACAAATTAATCTTTAGATACAATGCGGCGGTTCGGATGCAGTGAAATAAAATTGATTCAGGGGTATGAATAGCTATGTTAAAGATTTTTAAGGTTCCATTAGTTCTTGAACCACAGGAGGAAGGCGGCTGGACGGTTACGAGTCCCATTTTGCCGGAGCTGGTTACCGAAATTGAGAGACTCGATGAGCTGCAAGAGACTGTAAGCGATGCGATAAAGGCAATTATTGGGCTTTATACGGATATGAAAAAGGAGCTCCCCCCCGGACTAACTGCTGATGGAATAAAATCGCCAGTTTGGTTTGAATCGTTAGTGTCCGCCGAAGTATGAGGTACAAAGAACTTGCAAAACTCCTTCGGAGCATGGGCTGTTATGAGATTCCGCGAAGGAGCAGCGGTTCGCACAGGAAATGGTTTAATCCCGGCTCCGGGAGAGGAACTGTTGTTCCGGACTGGGGCGATAAAGATCTAAAAAGGGTACAGTCAAAGCTGCTCTGAAACAGCTAGGAATTGATCTGAAAGAATAAATATGCCATTGCACACCCAACGAACTCAATGCATTTGGCGAAAAAAATCCTTTCGCCCTTGGCCTTTTGCCTCTAGCCATAATAAAAGACCAAATAGACCCAATAAACCCAATAAACCAGATCATTGCTGTCCAAATTGCTGATCCATGTGCTGTGGCCTTCAAATCCCCCTTGATCCCCCTTTTCAAAGGGGGAAAATACTGTTAATCCCCCTCTTTGGAAAAGAGGGGTCAGGGGAGATTTTAAAAATGCTGTCCAAATCCAGCCTTTTAAAAATCTTATTTTGGACAGATGTGAAACCAGATAAACCAAACAATGCATTCATGCAGTCATGTTGTCACGTAATCACGTTTTATTATCACGCAGTTTCGCTGTTAGTTAGTCTTAGAACTTGCGCCTAGTAGCTGTCTGGTTGCCCAGCTTCCCAACCTCCCAGCTAGCTTCCTAGCTGCCTGGCTTCCCAGCCTCTATCCTCTAAGGAAAATACGATTCCATGAACCAAAAGCTCGTAAAGCATCTGATTTTTCCGCTACACGAAAAGATAATCGGCCGGAAGACCTTCAACTATCTGGAAGAACTGGAAAGGCTCCAGTGGGCATCCCGTTCTGAGCTGGATGAGCTACAACTCAAGAAGCTAAAAGCGCTCCTTATCCACGCCGGGAAAAATATTCCCTTTTATGCCAAACGGTTCCGCGACTCAAATTTTGACCCTGCAAAAATGCAGAGCGTGAAAGACTTCAAGGTGCTACCCGTTCTCAGAAAGGGCGAAATACGGGAGAATTTGCAAGATATGGCATGGCCTGCTTGTCCCGGTGGTCTTCACCGCTACAACACGGGAGGTTCTTCGGGTGAGCCTTTAATCTTCTATTTTGATCGCAGACGTCAGGCGTATGATGCGGCTGCGCGAGCCCTTACCCATCGCTGGTGGGGGATCGACGTTGGAGACAAGGAAGTATACCTATGGGGATCGCCTCTCGAAATCACCAGGCAGGATCGACTTAAGGACTGGCGGGACAGACTCACGAACCAACTCCTTTTGAGCGCTTTCGAGTTATCGCCCACGCAGCTCCATTCCTATGTAGAAAGGATGAAAAGATTTGGGCCCAAGTGTCTCTTCGGCTATCCCTCTTCCATTGATCTCTTCTGCCGGATGGCAAAGCAGGAGGGTTATGACTTGAGCCGACTGGGCGTCCAGGTGGTCTTTTCAACGGCAGAAGTACTATACGAGCACCAGAAAGGGAATATATCAGCAGCAATGGGCGGTGTCCCCGTGGTAAACGGGTACGGCAGCCGGGAAGCCGGATTTATCTCGCATGAATGTCCTGAAGGGGCTATGCACGTAATAGACCCAAACGTCATCGTAGAATATATACGTGATGGACAGCCAGTAAGACCAGGTGAAGATGGAGAAATCGTGGTGACGCATCTGGATAATTGGGCTATGCCTTTCATACGATATCGTACTGGGGATGTGGCCCAATTTAATGACAAACCGTGTACATGCGGGCGGCATCTAAGTATTATGAAAAAGATACAGGGTCGGACCACGGACTTCGTCGTTACCCCGGACGGCAGATGGCAACACGCCCTTTCCCTGATCTATGTTGTTCGGGACATACGAGGCGTTGTGCAATTCAAGATAATACAGGAAGCTGTTGATAATGTGAGAGTGCTTCTTGAAGTTGATACAGACCTGTTTCCCGAAGATGGTAGAAGTCTGATCGTCGAAGGTTTTAAAAAGCGAATGGGTAAGGATGTAGATGTCAGTGTGGAGATAGTAGACGAGATTGCAAAAGACGCTTCGGGGAAGTACCGTTACGTAGTGTCGAAGGTGGCCGAAGGCGGTCGTTTTTAGATACGCTATACATTGGGGTGAAAAATGAAGATCTTTGTAACAGGCGGGGCGGGCTACATTGGCAGTCATGTCGTTAAGGCATTGGGCGAAAAAGGCCATCAAATCATCGTTTACGATAATATGTCTACAGGGCATGAATGGGCGGTTTTATATGGCAGGTTAGTTAAGGGAGACCTTTCGGATAAGGTTTATTTGGATGCAGTCATAAAAGAGTTTAAGCCTGATGCGGTTATGCACTTTGCAGCGTTTATTCAGGTAGAGGAGTCTGTCAGGAAACCTCTAAAATATTACAGGAACAATATGGTAAGTGCTCTCAACCTTCTGGATGTCATGTGCGAAAACGGCATAAAGAACCTTATTTTTTCTTCAACCGCTGCTGTTTATGGATTACCCGAAAAAGTACCAATATCTGAAGATGCACCATTGAAGCCCATTAATCCTTATGGCGCGTCCAAGGCAGCGGTAGAGCAGATACTGAAAGATTTATCACATGCTACTGATTTCCATTATGTCGCGCTAAGGTATTTCAATGTGGCAGGGGCTGAGCCCGGCGGTAAGATAGGGCAGGCTTACAAAGAAGCTACCCATCTTATAACGCGGGCGTTAAAGACAGCAAAGGGCGAAATTGGCAGGTTATCAATATTGGGGACTGACTATCCTACTCCGGATGGCACATGTATTAGGGATTATATTCATGTAAATGATTTAGCTACAGCACATCTGATAACGTTGGATTATCTTTTGGATGACAGTGATAGTGCTATATTAAATTGCGGTTATGGACACGGCTATTCGGTAAAAGAGGTTGTGGACGTAGCAAAAAAGGTAACCGACATCGATTTCAGGACAGAAAATGCACAAAGAAGACCCGGAGATACTCCTGTTCTGGTTGCGGATAGTTCAAAATTAAAAAGTGAACTGAACTGGAGACCTCAATATGACGATTTAGAATATATTATAAAGACAGCCTGGGATTGGGAAAAAAATCTGGATCATGTTAGGTAAGAAGTCATTTGTTGCAATCACTTAGATGAAAATGTGCTCAACGACCTTGTGGAAAGGCAGGACCTACCTTAAAAGGTATGATATGCATTTTTTCAATATGAGAAAGGCTAAAGGGAAAATCAGTATTTTAAGATTTATTGACTGGTTGTTAAGCCTCGGGGCGTCTTGTTGCGGCTTCTTAGTTATATTTACAGGAATTTTATTGCCGGGCTCAAGTGCCTGCAGTGCACTCACACCTGAACAGGTGGTGGTCGTGGCCAACAAAATGGCCTGGCACAGTTGTGACCTGGCTGAATATTATATGAAAAAACGCGGGATTCCTGTAGATAACCTGATCGAGCTAAAAGCGCCGGGGGGAGAACATTGCAGCCGTGATGATTACGAACAATACATAGCGGCTCCAATACGAGCCTTTGTCAAGAAAAATGATCCTAAGGGCGACCGGTTCCATTGTTTGGTAACTATGTATGGCATCCCTTTGCGCGTAGATTCCCCGGAGCTTACGTCTGAGGATCAAAAATGCTTGTCAGGGCTACAAAAGCAGCAGGATGTTATACGCGAACAGATCGATAAGGCGGAGCGCGAGCAGAATAAGAAGGAACTGACAGCACTAAAGGACGCGGAGGCACAACTCAAGAGACAGATCGACCAGGCGCGAAAGGCTCTGCAAGGAGCCGCTGTTGACTCGGAATTGGCTCTGGTCAGGGAGGAACATTATCCCCTGGATTACTGGGTTCCCAACAAATATTTCGTGGGGTACCGGGGACAGAAAATCGACAACATGCCGCAAAATGTCCTTGTGGTCAGCCGGCTGGATGGGCCTTCGGAAGATGTCGTCCGCCGCATTATTGACGACAGCCTGCAAGCAGAGAAAGAAGGGCTCCGAGGCACCGCCTATTTTGATGCCCGATGGCCGGACCCCGGCGACAAAAAAATAACCGGCTATGCGTTTTACGACCGGGCCATTCATAATGCATCCCGTGTTGTAAAAGGGAGCAACCTGATGCCGGTTGTTCTTGATTCACAGCAAAAGCTGTTTGAACCGGGCCAGTCCCCCAATGCAGCCCTTTATTGCGGTTGGTACAGCCTTGCGCATTATGTGGATGCCTTCACCTGGGCACGAGGTGCGGTGGGGTTTCATATCGCCAGCGCAGAATGCACGACGCTAAAAGGCAAGGGTAGTAAGGTTTGGTGCAAGGTGATGCTTGAAAAGGGAGTGGCCGCTACATTAGGCCCGGTGGGCGAGCCTTACGTTCAGGCCTTTCCACCGCCGGACCTTTTCTTTGCCCTTTTAATCGATGGGCGCCTGACCCTGGCTGAATGCTATGCCCTGTCAAATCCGTTCTGGTCATGGCAGATGGTACTGATAGGAGATCCCCTGTATCGGCCATTCAAAAACTCCCGTTCCCTATTTTAGAAGAACGGATCATTCCCGACCATACTGGTCGTCGAAGCGCACAATGTCGTCTTCTCCCAGGTAGGAGCCGTTTTGAACTTCTATTAGTTCAAGGAGTATGATGCCCGGGTTTTCCAATCTGTGCTTTTCTCCCGCCGGGATATAGGTTGATTCGTTTTCCCTTAACAGGAAGATGTCCTTGCCCTTTGTTACCCGGGCCGTGCCACGCACCACAACCCAGTGTTCGGAGCGGTGGTGGTGCATCTGGAGGGACAGACGTGCCCCGGCCTTGACTGTAATACGTTTGATCTTGAAGCGGGCGTGCTCCTCGAGCACAGTATAAGTCCCCCACGGGCGATGGGCAGTCTGGTGCAAAAGGTACTCCCGGCGATTAGCTGCCTTGAGATCCGGGACTATATTCTTGACTTCCTGGGAGCGGTCGAGCGGCGCTACTAAAACGGCATCGTGAGTTTCGACTACAAGCATGTTGTCGAGTCCAATGGCGGCCACCAGTCTTCCTTCAGAGCGAATTAGACTATTGGTGACGTCCTTCA
>CAYSYZ010000033.1:0-16267 GCA_964435205.1 uncultured Desulfovibrionales bacterium | reverse complement strand
TTATACCGGACAGATTATGTGCTACAACTCCGGACAGTTTACTTGCTTATTACATGTCCTACCATTACGCTTGCCAAAAATTAACTCTCATGTGATAATTTTCATATCCAGGCGACACCAAACACCGGCTAGACCCATACAATTGGGAAAGGGAGGGCAGCCTATGACCAGAAGGCTACAGGTCTATAAGTGTGAAGTCTGTGGAAATATCGTGGAAATGCTTCATGAAGGAAAAGGCGAGCTTGTTTGCTGCAAGCAGCCAATGAAGTTATATGTGGAAAACACCGTAGATGTCGCTCAGGAAAAGCACGTTCCGGTGGTGGAGAAAGTAGCGGGCGGATTTAAGGTCAGGGTTGGTAGTGTCCCGCATCCTATGGAGGAGAAGCACTACATTGAATGGATCGAGATCCTTGCTGACGGGAAAGCCTACCGCCAGTTCGTTAAGGCAGGTGAAGCTCCGGAAGCCACATTCTTGATCGAGGCCGAGACCATAACAGCCCGTGAATATTGCAATCTGCACGGCTTATGGAAGGGATAGCGGATTAACGTTCCCTAACCTATAAGAATACCCCCTATCAGGGAGGAATTCTGATGAAGCCGCTTATTCTCGTAGTGTGGTTAGTGTTTTTGTTTTGCGGGGCGGCAGCTGACGCAACTACCCCGACCAGCGAGGACACTGAAACCTGTATCTCCTGTCACGCCCGCGTGACCCCCGGGATTGTGGCCGACTGGGAGAATAGTCGCCACTCTAACGTTAGACCGGCGGAGGCCCTGAAAAAAGATAACATCGAAAGACGTATCTCAGCGGTGAAGGTACCCGAAACTATCTCCGGCACCGTGGTTGGTTGCGCCGAATGTCACACCCTGAATCCGGAAAAACACACTGATACTTTTGATCATAACGGGTACCAGGTTCACGTGGTCGTCACTCCACATGACTGTACCATCTGTCACCCGTCCGAAGTCAACCAATATGCCGAAAATATGATGTCACATGCTCATATAAACCTTAACAAAAACTCGCTCTACAACTTGCTCGCGGAAACCATTAATGGAATATATTCTTTTAACGACAACAGGGTCATTATCAAAACCCCCGACGAGTTAACCATCGCCGAATCCTGCCTTCACTGCCATGGTACCGCTGTTGAGGTTAAACGTCTGCAATCGCGAAAGACGACCATGGGCGAAATGGAATTTCCCGTCCTTTCGGGTTGGCCCAATCAGGGACCTGGCCGACTGAATCCGGATGGAAGCATGGGTTCATGTACTTCCTGCCATGCTCGACATCGGTTCTCTATCGAAATGGCCAGAAAGCCCTACACCTGTTCTCAGTGCCACAAAGGACCGGATGTCCCGGCCTACGGGGTTTATCAGGTCAGCAAACACGGAAATATCTTTTCCACACTCGGCAAGAACTGGGATTTCAGTGCCGTTCCCTGGGTGGCGGGAAAAGATTTTACGGCGCCAACCTGCGCCACCTGCCATGCTAGTCTGATCACTAATAGCCAGGGGGAAGTTGTAGCGGAAAGAACCCATCAGATGAACAACCGCAGTCCGTGGAGGATTTTTGGACTGATATACGCCCATGCTCACCCCAAGTCTCCAGACACAACTTTTATCAAAAACAAGGCCGGACTGCCTCTGCCTACCGAGCTCACTGGAGAACCCGCAGCCGAATACCTCATTAACCCTGCAGAGCAGGAAAAGAGGCGCAATGCTATGCGTGTCATCTGTTTGTCCTGCCACAGCCAAGGCTGGGCAGACGAGCATTTTGCCCGCCTTGAAAATACCGTCAAAACCACCAACGAGATGACCCTAACCGCCACCAGGATACTGCTTACCGCCTGGAACAAGGGAGCAGCCAGAGGGCCAGCTCAGAACGACAGCATCTTCAACGAGGCCATCGAGAAAAAATGGGTAGAACAGTGGCTCTTTTTTGCGAACTCCACCCGCTTCGCCTCGGCCATGTCCGGTGCTGACTATGGCGCTTTCGCCAATGGCCGATGGTACATGTCCAAGAATATCGAGGAGATGCTTGACTGGCTGAAATTTAAACGCAATCAAGAAACACGCCGATACCGCAAAAAGCACTGATTTTGGGCTGTAACCATATAAACACCTGAGGAGGGACAAATATGCCAAAAAAGATTGCTACATATCTAGCGATTTCTGCTCTTTGTCTTTCAATTTGTGCTTACTCTGCAGCGGCGGTTGATTCCCCATCGACAAAAAGCAGCGTCCTGCCAACCATTAAACTTCCTGTACCTCGAAGTCCTCACGAAAGAGCCTACCTCGGACTTTCAGGGGATGGCTATTTCAAGATACCGCAGATCAAGGCCCAGGTTGTGATCGCCGAAATATTCAGCATGTATTGCCCGCACTGCCAGAAGGGGGCACCAAAAGTAAACGAACTTTACCAGGCCATAGAGAATCACCCGCAGTTTAAAAACAAAATCAAACTAATAGGTGTGGGTGCGGGTAACTCTGCCTACGAGGTTGAGGTATTCAAGAATACATATAATATCCCCTTTCCTCTTATCCCGGATGCTGATTATACCATCCATAAGGCTCTGGGCGAGGTCAGAACCCCACACTTCGTGGCTGTTAGAAACCATAAGAATGGCACGTACAAGGTCTTTTATTCCCAGGTCGGTGGGTTTGAAAAGGCAGATGAATTTCTTGAGATGATCATTAACTCATCTGGATTGAAGGAGGGCAATTAGCATGTTCAGGAAATTAACGGCTCGGGCCATGCCACTGGTTCTAGTAAGTGCACTTTTTTCGCTTGTCTCAACGGCTTATGGGGTTTCAGATGCGTTCAAGCAGAATATTTACAACGTTGGGATACTCAAACCGCGGGATAGCGTTCTGAAGGTCAAGGTAGGCGAACCGGCTCCTGACTTCACTCTTCCCGCTGTCTCCGGAGAAAAGGTCTCTCTCAGCCATTACCGAGGAAAAAAGAATGTAGTTCTTTCTTTTGTTCCCGCCGCCTGGACACCAGTATGTTCGGACCAGTGGCCCGGCTATAACATCGTAAAAGGGACCTTTGATAAAAATGGAGCCGTACTGCTAGGGATTACCGTGGATAATATCCCGACGCTCTATGCATGGACCAGACAGATGGGAGAATTGTGGTTTCCGGTGCTCTCCGATTTCTGGCCTCACGGAGCAGTAGCAGACCGATATGGCGTATTGCGTTCGAACGGCGTATCGGAAAGGACCCTCTTCGTAATCGACAAGGAGGGGATCATTCGCTACATAGACGTGCACGATATCAATCAAAGGCCCAGCCTCGAAGTCCTTGTCCATGAGGTTCAGAAATTAAACCAGTAACCGCCACAAATATCAGACATTGCCGATTCCCGGTATCGCCACGTAGGTATGGGGACGGGGCACCTAGCGTGCCCTGTCCTTCCTGAGTCCCTTGAAGTGCAGCTATCCTGGCCAAAGGTGTTAAAATTTCGGATCTCTGCATAGGAGGTTGATTTCACCGGGCAGGTCAGCATCCATTACCTCACTGCAGCTTCACTATGGTCACACCATCTCCCCCCCTTGACGCCTCTCCGCTTCTAAAGTCCTCCACCAGGGGATGTCCATTCAGGTAGGTCCGCACTGCCTTCAGCAATGCACCCGTCCCTATTCCATGAATAATAGTAATCTCGCCAAGTCCGGCTGAACAGGCATGGTTTAGGAACGGCTCGAGTCTGGATAGGGCCTCGTCAACCCTCAATCCCACCATGTTCAGCACAGGTGAAATTTTCTCTTCTGTTACTTTCATTTTTCCAGGAACTATTTTCGGTGGAGGGGATTTTCCTCTTTTAGCGCCAACATCTGATATCGGCACTTCCAGCTCCATGATCCCTGACTTTACCCTTAAGCGCTGATGCCGCCTCTCTACTCGCACCACCGTTGCATCGTATCCGATGGACCTAACAAATACGGCATCTCCTTCTCGTATCTCATTCATGGATAAGGAAGGCTCCGGGTAGAATTCCCTCAATTTCTCCTCGATCCGCTGCTGCGCGCCTACAAGCCTGGTCATGGCGTCACGCCTCTTTTTCCTCTTTGTCTCCTCAAGAATGCCATATACCTGTCTCTTTGTTTCCGAAACAATCTCTCTGGCCTCATTATAGGCGATTTGCAAGATTTTCTTCTTTTCTGCTTCCACGGCGGCCAGATCTTCCTTTAAAGCCCTCTCCTTTTCTTTCAAATCGCTGCTCTGCTCCAGCAGTACGTTCATCGCCTTTTCATACACCCCCCTTTTTTCCTTTAACTCTGCCACCAGGCCATGAACTTCCATCTTCATATTCCCCAGCATCTCTTTGGCAAAATCCAGGACACTCACCGGTAGACCGTATGTCCTCGCAATCTCAAGGGCATGGGACTGGCCTGGCTCGCCTATTCTCAACCTGTGCAAAGGGGTAAGGGTGTTATGATCAAACTCCATGGAAGCATTTACCATCCTTTCTGTTCGGTACACAAATCCCACTATCTCTGTCAGATGTGTGGTGGCCAGAACCAGCGAACCTTTTTCTTTCAAATCCCTCAAAACCGCACATGCGATGGCCGCCCCCTCAACCGGGTCTGTCCCGGTTCCCATCTCATCCATCAAGACAAGTGTCTCTGAATCAGCCCTTTTCAGTATCCTTGATAAATTAAAAACATGCGCAGAAAAAGTAGATAAACTGGTTTCAATGGATTGTTCGTCGCCTATATCCACCAGGAGATCCCTTAGGCACGGAAAGGTGGATGAAGAGTCTGCAGGCACCGGAATCCCGGAAAGGGCCATCAGAAGAAGAAGCCCTGCCGTCTTAATGGCTACCGTTTTCCCACCGGCATTGGGCCCCGTTATGACCATCGCCCTGTTTTCGCCACCAAGATAGAGGTCAAGGGGCACCACTTCCTTCATGCCGAGCTCCCTCTGCGACAGCAGGAGCAGCGGGTGCCTGGCTCCTACGAGCCTTATTTCAAACATATCGCTGAGTTGCGGGATATTCATCTCCAGGACATCGGCAAACCGGGCAATACTGTTAAGGAGGTCAAGGAAAATGACTATTTTGTACTGAACCTCAATTTCGTCCGCCGCTTCTCTAATCATGCGGCAAATATTCCTTAAGATACGAATCTCTTCCGCCTTCGCTTCGGCAACGATATTTTCCAGGTCATTGGCCATTCCTATTATTTCTAAAGGTTCAACAAACGCCGTTTCACCGGATCTCGAAACATCGTGTACCACGCCCGGGATCTGCCCCTTCGAATCCATTCTCACCGGGATGACCCACCTTCCGGCACGCCTGGTAACGTAGTCGTCCTGCAGAAATACGCCGGTCTTCCTCTCCCCGGTTATACTTTGCAGCTTCTTCCTTATCCTGGCCTCAAGTGCCCTCATCTGCTTTCGAAGCCCGGAAAGCGCGGTTGAAGCACTATCAAGAATGATTCCCTCGCTATCTATGGACCGCTCAATGAGCACAAGCAGATCTGGAAACCCGGTCAGGCCACCAGCAAGACCCTTAAGATAGGGAACATCTGGCGTATCCTCTAGCTGGAGCGATATTTCCGAAATTATCCGGAAAACAGGCACGAAGGAGAAAACTTCGCGGGGCTCTAGTACAGCACCTTCAATCCTTACCTGCGTAATGATCTCTGACAAATCCTCAAACCGGCACAATCGAAGGAGCATTCCGGCCTGTGCAAGTCTTCTGATCTCACCGATCAGTCCGAACCTTCTTTCCAGTTCTTCCCTGCTAGAGAGAGGAACGATACCCAGAACAGCCTTTTGCGTCCCGCTGCTATACGCAAAATTTGAGATGTTCTTAAGAATTTTCTCGAACTCAAGAACCTGTAACGATTCTCTTAGTATCATGCTGACCTTTGTACCTATATTTTTTTGCGAAACAGTATAATGAAAACCGGCCAGTCTGGCAATCGTCTGGGACTTTCCGCCCGCTCTCAAAACCCCGGCGCGTCCAAATCGGGAGGCTAGCCGTCATCCAGCCTTCAAGCCTGGTCGGCAAAGCGCCCATGACTACCATAATCGGAATAGAACCCAGTTCCCTGGAGATGGGAATGGAGCTTACCCCCGAGATTCAGGCAACAATTCCAACGATTATCGAATTGATAAAGAAAACATTGAGAAAAATAAGATCCTGGAATTTACCGGCCTGTCTTTTCTATATATCCCGCAGCCAAGGTTATGACGCAAACCGTCCCATAAGTAGCATGGCTGCGGCAGGACACCCCGGCAACGCGAAAATTCGGATTAAAGAGGTTCTCCCGGTGTGTTCGGCCAGGGACGCCATCGTCAATAATGAGCCCCATCACCACATCCCGCGCCGTACTATGACCGTAGGAAATGTTTTCCCCTATCTCCTTTTGCCAGGTCCCGTACCGATTGACCCTATCGCCGGGCTGATCCCCATCGATGCCCAGGTGTCCAGTCATACCGTTTGCCCCTTGCTCCCGGGCATGATCTCTTGCCCCAAGGGACATCCCCTTTGACGGCCTGAGAGGGGACAGCGGCATTACCGAGCGGAGGAAACGGATCGCCTCGTCCACCGCACTTGTCCCCTCCCGGGTGGTGATTGCAATTTCTCCGGAACGTTTGAATTGCTTCCCGGCGTAGTATTTCCTGACTGCCTCAAGAAAACTGGCGTATCTCTGGGGATTCGTTCTGGCCATGTTTATTTCAAGAAGAACCTCCTTTTCGAAAGACGAGAGATACCCGACGCTATCAACCTCACTGCTCTTGGCAAACCCAACTGTAGAACCCAGCAGGATCGCCAAATAAATGCTTAATGAGATGTATACTTGTGGCTTCAAATTCATATCATCTGTATAGCGCTCTTGGCATATAATTAGAAGCAGATTAACTGCTAACCATTTCCTGGAAAATTCTGCTATAACCTCAGTAACAAGAAAAGGATGCCTTATGACAAAAGCCTGTAATCGGCCGATGGCCTTTATCTTCATTTTCTTTACCATATTCTTGCATTTCGGGGTAGCCTTCGGATGGCACGATGAAACCCACCTCGCCGTGGCCAGAGCCGCCGGGTACGGTAAATGGTATAACTGCGCCGGGGCCGACATAACAAAGATTAAGGCAGGCGAGGTCGAGAAACACAATCATTATTTCAATAACAATGCCGGTATTGAAGTCACCCCGCGCCTCGTCCAGGACCAGGCAGGAAGATACAACGACCCCGCGGATACCGAAGGACATCTTTACGGCGCGATTATTGCGTCACTTCGCGAATACATGGAATCCGAACAAACCGGCAAATACAGTGAATATCACGTCGCATTCTGTGCGCATTACCTTGGCGACCTCTCCCAGCCTTTTCACAATACTCCTTACGACCTCTTCAGCCTGGTCCATCACGTTATAAATGACGGAATCGTCGAGCAGGAAGTCCTCGAGAATCTTAATAAGATAAAAGAAAACATGTACGTCATTACCCTGAATTCGGAAGACTTTGAGAAATCCCTATCTGTGGAAATCTCCAGAATCGCCGATCTAGCCAGACAACTGGGTTACAAGTTAAGGAAAGAAGATAGGGATATGACGAGGGAAGAGGCTTACTCAGAACTGGGGCACAGCGCATCACTCCTCAGGGCAATTTTGAGACATCTTGGAAAAATTAACTGATTCAATCATCTCGCGGAAATACTTGAGGCAGTTGCAAAAAGTCTTTTCTGTTTGAGAGATGTTTTCCTTGTTGAAAAAAAAGGAGCTTAAGTCTTAGAATAATTAGAGGGACTTAAAAATCCAGGTGAAACAACTCCCTGCCATTGGCCTGTCAAAGAAGGAGGGCAAAACATGTATGGCAACAAGGAACTATGCGAAAAGATCAAATCCATCTATGCCGACATCGGAGAATGCGGCATAGATATCAAGGTGGAGTATGATAAGGAAAAAAAGGCATACGCCGTTGACCTGCAGAAAGGAGAGCATCGTCTCAAAACCTACCTTGAACCGGAAGATGCCGACCTCTGCATGCAGGGAAAGCAATGTGTTGGTCTTGGCTTCCAGATCTCACAACTGGTGGCCAACATAAAAAAGCTATAGGCAGGGATTTCTTTTCCTCAATCCATTCATGCTGGCAATCCATCCCATAATCCAGTTTTCGATGATACTGCTGGCCCTGTACGTATTCTACCTTGGCCTCCAGCGTTTCCGGTCTCTCCACCTGAGCCAAGTGGTGCCATTTCAGCGAAAACAGCACGCAATTCTGGGAATAATTGTTCTCGTGACCTGGCTCCTGGGTCTTCTGGGCGGTATGAGCATGGTCTACCTTCACTGGCACAAATTCCTTATGACCGGCATACATGGCAAGGTCGCGCTGGTAATGATACCTTTCATCTTGTTCGGGCTGTCGACAGGTCTCTATATGGATCACATCAAGAAGAAACCAAAACTTCTTCCGCCCCTCCACGGCCTAAACAATGTTATTATACTGATCCTCGCCCTGAATCAGGTCGTGACCGGTCTAAAGGCATATAACTCACTCGTCCTGGGAAATTAACCGGGCCTTATCAGTTTGTGAGAGGAGATAGCCATGGGTACAATCAAAATAAAGGGTATGTCATGCAGTCACTGCGTTAGAACCGTGACTAAGGCCCTAAGCAATATTTACGGTGTCCTCCATGTTAAGGTTGACCTGGATAGTGGTGAAGCTACTTTTGACGAAGTGAAACCTGTCGATATGGAAGTGGTCAGGCAGCAGATAAAGAAAGCTGGGTATGAAGTTGAGTCATAAACTTAGTAACCCGGGACCTGAAACCGGCGGTTCAGATCAGAAAGAGCGCCGCTCTGCTGAAAAAACTACGATCTCTGTCGGTGGCATGACCTGTGCAGCCTGCGTTCGCCGCGTGGAATCGGCCATAAAGTCTATCGAGGGCATTAAAGATGCGGGCGTAAATCTGGCCACGGCGAGGGCTACGCTAACTCACGACCCGGACTGGGCCAGCATCGAGGAACTAAGGAGAGTAATTTCTGAAACGGGATATGAGTTTTTGGGGATACTGGGAGAGACTCCTGAAGACCCGGCCGAAGCCGCCCGCAAAAAAGAGCTCAAAGACCTTAGACTGAAACTATACACCGGCATAGTCCTCAGCGTAATTATTTATGCAGGTACTATGCAACACTGGTTTCCTTTCCTCCAGTTCATTCCTAGACAGACCATGCTACTTTTTCTCTTTTTCGTTACCGCACCGGTTGTTTTCTGGGTGGGTAGCCGCTTCTACGTGGGTGCCGTCAAGGCCGCCAGACAGAAAACAACAGACATGAATACCCTGGTAGCGGTCGGCGTCCTGTCGGCCTACCTCTATTCCTCCTTAGCCACCTTCTGGCCCCGATTTTTTACAGCTGCCGGGATAGCGCCCCATGTCTATTTCGATGGCGCCGCCATGATCATCACCCTCATTCTTCTGGGACGTTTTCTTGAGGCCAGGGCCAAAGGCAAGACCTCCTCGGCAATTAAGAAACTTATCGGCCTCAAGCCAAAGACCGCACGCGTCATCAGGGATGGAAAGGAGTTAGACATCCCGATTGAGTCCCTTGTGAAAGACGACCTGGTTATTATCCGGCCGGGAGAAAAGATTGCCACGGACGGCATCGTTGTTTCCGGTGCTTCCCAGGTGGACGAATCGATGCTCACCGGCGAAAGTCTTTCCGTGGCCAAACAGACCGGGAGCGAGGTATTCGCAGGCACGTTGAACAAGAACGGAAGCTTCACATTCAAGGCCACCAAAGTCGGTGCGGAGACGGTTCTGGCCCAGATCATCCGGCTGGTTGAAGAGGCTCAAGGCTCCAAGGCACCGATCCAGCGCTTTGCAGACAAAGTCGCTTCTATCTTTGTTCCGGCAGTATTTGGAGTGTCCATAATTACCTTCATTGTCTGGTATTTTTTTGTTCCTGAGCCTATCCTTACCCGTGCCCTTCTGAATTTCGTGTCGGTCTTGATCATCGCCTGCCCCTGTGCCATGGGACTGGCCACGCCCACCGCGGTCATGGTTGGAACGGGGCTAGGGGCTGAAAATGGTATCCTGTTTAAGGGTGGAGAAAGTCTGGAAAAGGCTTACAAGCTGACAATTATCGTCTTTGACAAGACGGGAACTCTGACCCGCGGAGAGCCGCAGGTCACGGACTTCGTGGCCGCAGAGGGCGTTCGCCGGGAGGATGCTCTGAAAACCGCGGTCTCCCTTGAAGCCCTTTCCGAACACCCCCTTGCCCAGGCCATCGTACAAAAAGGACGGAGCGAAAAGATTCTCCCGAACGCGGTAACGGAATTTCAGGCGCATGCCGGTCTCGGAGCGAGTGCCCTCCTGGACGGCAAGAAGGTCCTTGTCGGAAATCGCCGGCTAATAGAAGAAAATGGCATTCCCATGCGGGGCCTGAGTCGAAATGCGGAGAGATTTGAGTCTGAAGGCAAGACATGCGTTTTTGTGGCTGAAGATGGGGCCGTATCCGGCTTACTTGCCCTCGCGGACGTACCCAAGGAATCGGCACCGGGAACCATTTCTACCCTTAAAGGCATGGGATTAGATATAGCCATGATCACCGGAGATAACGAAAGAACCGCCCACGCCGTCGGTACAGCCCTTGGCATCAACCAGATACTGTCCAACGTCCTCCCTGCCGACAAGGCCAGTGCTATACGAACCCTCCAGACGCAGGGCCGGCTAGTAGCCATGGTCGGAGACGGGATCAATGATGCTCCCGCCCTGACCACGGCCGATATTGGAATGGCCATCGGCGCCGGCACCGACGTGGCTATCGAAGCCAGCGATATCACACTGATCACCGACGATCTGAGATCCGTAGCCACGGCCATCAAGCTCTCCCGTCAGACCATGAGGGTAATCAAGCAAAACCTTTTCTGGGCCTTTCTCTATAACACCCTCGGGATCCCCATTGCCGCCGGGGCGCTCTACCCCTTCTTCGGTATCCTCTTAAACCCGGTTTTTGCCGCGGCGGCCATGGCCATGAGCTCGGTTTCCGTCGTTAGCAACTCACTTCGCCTGCGGTGGTCGTGGAGGAGGCGGCTACGCCGCATGAAAACGGAGGATTAGGGTCATGGATAAATATGTCTGTTCAGTCTGCGGATACGTGTATGACCCATCGGTCGGCGACCCGAAACGCAATATCCCGCCGGGCACAGACTTTAAATATCTTCCAGATGAATGGACCTGTCCGGTCTGCGGAGCCTCGAAGGACCAGTTCGAAAAACAGTAAACACACCCTTCCAGTTATCTACGTCACTGCCGGTAACAATCCCTACATGAGAAATATCAGCATGCAACGGCAAGACTGAGCAAGCGATAAGAGAAGAAGTCTGACCATATCCTGCCGCCATATTATAGCTTCGGTTAGCCCGGCCCTTAATTTAGCAAGAAGCCTTGCATTTACAGGTAATCGAGGCTTTTTTTGTTGCCTTCTTTATTGTCATTTTGGGACACCTCCTTATCACATTTTGCCTTGAATTAAACCATACGCAGCACACCGGTAGAGGTCTTTTCCCAAGGGGTCGCCGAGAATTTTTGCCCTGTATCGACACCCTCCCCGGCAGGACTCAAGATGTTTGCAGTCGCACTTTAACTCATCAAGCCCGATCGGCTTTATTCGACGCCAGCACTCTCTGAGCCCGTCTCCAACCCTGCCTACCGGAAAGTCATGGTAAAAACTGCACTTTGAAACACTTCCATCCGCCAGCACGGCCATGAGGTGCAACCCGCAGGCAAAACCCGACACGTCGCCGTGCACTCCCCCGCCGTAACCGAGTGTTAGATACCGGCCTCCTTCCTCAGGACTCATCTGAAATTCAGCGTTCTCCGCCAGCCGTCCCGTCTTGCAAGGGACATCAACCGTCCACTCCCTTATCCCCATACCTTGGAAGAGTTTCTTCATCCCAGCAATATCTCCAGGATTCTTTTTGTGTATCATTGTCGAGACAGAAACCCCAAATCCAGAACGAATAGCCAGGTCAACGGCGGCCATGGTCTGCACAAACGTGCCCTTGCCCCTCAATGAATCATGCGTCTCCGCAAAGCCATCCACGCTGATCTGTATCTCATCCACGTTCAGCTTTGCGAACACCTCTTCATTCAGCAATGTACCATTTGTAAACAGCACCTTTCTCAGGGAAAAACGAGGTAGTATGGCGTTTATCTCCCAAAATTCACTATGAAGTAAGGGTTCACCCCCGGTTATCAGGACCCTGAGCCCCTGCATCTCCTCAAATTCTTCGAGGATAGCTGCTATCTGGCCTATAGAAAGCTGGCCGGGCTTAACGTCGCCGATATAACAATGTTTGCACCGGAGATTGCACTTGCTGGTAATTTGCAGTTCCAGGTAGCGCAGAGAAGGATCCGGGGACCTTGTAACAGGAGCACGCCTCCCCATAATCCTATCCCTGGTTAGTATTTCCTCCTTCAGACAATAGTCAATAAACTCACTTTGGTCGGTATCACCGCCCGTATTCGATCCGCATTTCCTCAGAAGTGCAAAAGAATCATCGTCCAGTTCGTACAGCCCATCATTCCCCATATGATAGACGGATTTCTTCTCTAACCATTTAAGTACGGATTTTTTAGTCAGGTAGTATCTCATATATCATTCTACAACACGCCGTTTTCTGGTATAAATAAAAATATGAAGACCAACCGGTTCCTGGCCAAAAACCTTTGCCAGGCCTTATGCCCCTACTACAGACCTGGAAAAAAGGAAGCACTTGCCTGTCGGGGATTTCTGGTCATACAGGACCTAATTGAAACGGGGAAAGAAATTCCCTTCGCCAAACCCGATAAGATGCTCGATGCTTCGACGAAAGACATACTCTTGAAAAGGATGTGCGTCACCTGCTCCTTCTACGAGGGGGACTGCGATTTTGCAAGCCAGAAAGAAAAGTCCATGCCTTGTGGCGGATTCACATTGGTAGGCCGTCTCCTCGAGGCAAACCGCATCAACGTTGATGACCTAAAAGACACGTCCTAGGCCGATGTTCCGATATTTAGGCCGACAATCGTGGGCGGAGAACTACCGTGGAAATTCAAAAGTGGCGAGGTAGGGATCTCAAACGACGTGTCTTCGTCCTCCTCACTTCAAGTGATCTAAGTAATGCCCTTCGTGAACTCTGCCAACTGCCGGCGCGCCAGGTGATAAACCCTCTCTTTTCCTTCCTCTCCAGTGCTCATCCCATACTGCGATGGAATGCCATTACGGCCCTGGGTGCAGTCGTGGCGCAGCAGGCGCAACTGGACATGGAGTGGGCCCGTGTAATAATGCGCCGGCTGATGTGGAGTCTGAACGATGAATCGGGAGGCATCGGTTGGGGAGCACCCGAGGCCATGGGTGAAATCATGGCCCGCCATCACGCCCTGGCCAGGGAATACGCTCATATGCTCTTATCCTATATCCGACCGGACGGAAATTTCCTCGAGCATGGATTATTACAACGCGGGGTAGTCTGGGCGCTGGGAAGAATGGCTCAGGTAAAACCGGAAACGGTGGAGGGCGCCATTCCCTACCTCCTGCCTTATCTCAAATCTGGAGACCAAACAATCAGGGGCCTGGCCGCATGGACCATGGGTCTCCTTCGAGCCAAGCAGGCACGTCCGCTCCTCGAGGGGCTTCTCGAAGATAACGCCCCGATCGAGCTTTATGTGAACAATAGGTTGACCGTCTTCCGCATCAATGAACTGGCCAGAGAGGCCCTGGCAGCCCTCGCTGTGGCGCGCGAAAGTTAGAGTCATCGGAGGGAAAAAATACATGACGATATATCTAGCGCAAGAGATAAAATCCGATTGTTTTTTGAGTCTGCGGATCTAGTCCCTGAAATTCAACACCTACGTAGCGTGCTCTAATATGTTTTACAATTGCCTTTACTTCGATATGCGACTTTTGGGTATCGTCCAGCACAAATGTTATTCTCAGAAGATCGTTTTTGTTTAAAAAGTTGTTGGTAGTTGTGCTGAATCTTAGTCCGCCAGCCGAAATATCTTCTACAATAATTGCACCTTTCTCCCGGTGGTCAGGATAAATTCTTTCAAAAAGCCCGGCGATATTTACTTCTTTCCTGTAATGCTGTCTTTGCTCGAACTGGATATAAAACGTGTTTTTGCATACACATGTTATTTTGACCGGCTGATTTTTTTTGAAATTAGATGCATTGACTTTTTTGCTTTCACCGCATCGCTTGCAGATTACATATCCCTCGTTGTTTTTATCCAGGTAGACTTTCTCCGGATCCATAAGCAGCCTCAAAATAGGAGATCTCTGTCAAAATCATCCCATTAAAACTAAATACCTTTTTATCGGCATCTTTTGGCGGAAACCTAAACGAAGCCGGTATTCGCGCCCCGGAAATCAACCACAGCCAGGCACGGTGAACAAAAAGTCTTTGATCTTCTTGCATTTTTATCATAAAGTACCCTTCTAGAAGCTTTAAGGCATATAGTAGTTATGCCAGATCTGAGCCCATACCTGCTCCGGACAAATGGAAAATTTTAAAGCAAAGGATGCGGTCTCTTTATGGAAGCGTCTTAGCCGTAGCAGACTCCCTGCACGTTAAGGAAAAGTTTATGTCTGGTAATGAGAACGATCTGGCTGGCAGGACAGTCGGTTTTCCTGCTGCAAATAAAACTAAGAGCCAAACTGAAGGGGTCAGCGTAGCCCGTGACCTGGGCATTGTCGTATTTTTAAGCCTGCTTTCCGCTGTCCTGGTAATTCTCGATTTTATAGAGGAATCACAAATAAACGAACTGGCTGCGGTTATCTTCGTCGTCAGTATTTGTAGCGTCTGGTTTGCCTACCGGAGATGCAGGGACCTTGTAGCAGCTTTGACCAGGCGCCAGCAGGCAGAGGAGGAGATGCGGAAGAGCGAGGAGAAGCTGGCAGGGATTGTAGCATCATCGACTGATCCCATGATCATGGTGGACGAGCAATTCAATGTTCTGTGGACTAACGATGTTGCCAAGGCTTTGTTTGGCCCGGATATGGTTGGCCAGAAATGCCATGCCGCTTACCGCGGATCCGATAAGGTCTGCGAATCGTGTATAGTAAGGGAATGCTTCAACGATGGCCGATACCACGATTTTGAGACGGAAATTACGGGTGCTGATGGTAAACAGCGAACTTTCTGGACTACGGCTAGCGTAGCAGCATGGGATACCGATGGCCGCCCCAAAATGGTGGTAGAATTCCTGCGTGATATCACCGAGCGTAAGCAGGCAAAGGAAGAGCTGCGAAAGGCCTATGAAGGACTGGAACGCCGCATCGAAGAACGCACCGCCGATCTGGCCAGGGCAACCGAACGATTGAAACAGGAACTCACCGAACGAAGGCTGGCGGAGAAGGCGCTGCGCGAATCAGAGGAGAAATATCGCTCCCTGGCCTCTACCGATGACTCCATATACCTGCTAGACAGGGATTGCCGGTATCTATTCATGAATGAAAAACATCTATCCAGAACCGGCTTGCCGGATGTTATCGGCAGGACTTACGCCGAGCTGCATTCTCAAGAGGAGACAAAAGAGCTTCTTGAAAAAGTAGAAGAGGTATTCAAAACCGGCAGGCCGGTCCAGCACGAACATAGAAGCAGCAGGGACGGCAGATATTTTCTCAGGACGTTAAGTCCCGTCAAAGACCAGGGAGGAAGAACAATATCTGTAACGGCGGTTTCAAAAGATATCACCGAGCGCAGACTGGGGGAAGAAGAAAAAACAAGGCTTGAACAACAGCTCCGCCATGCCCAGAAGATGGAGGCCATCGGGACCCTGGCTGGCGGCATTGCCCATAACTTTAACAACCTGCTCATGGGTATCCAGGGAAATACCTCCCTGATGCTTTTGAACATGGACCCGTCACATCCACACTATAAAAAGCTGAAGATCATCGAAAAGCAGGTTGAGAGCGGGGCCAGGCTGGCCTGGCAGCTTCTTGGATATGCGAGGAAGGGAAAGTACGAGGTCAAACCGATCAACCTGAACCGAGCAGTGGAAGAGACCTCGGACGCGTTTGGCAAGATGAGAAAGGAGATTACCATTCATCGAGAGCTTGCTGAAGACCTGTCCACAATAGAGGCGGACCAGGGGCAAATAGAGCAGGTTCTGTTGAATCTGTATGTGAATGCTGCAGATGCCATGCCGGGCGGGGGAAAACTTACCTTGAAGACCACGAATACCGGCCATGAGGACATGAAGGGGGAGTTGCACCCTCTAAAGCCTGGCAAATATGTCTGGTTAAGGGTTACCGATGCCGGCATCGGTA
>CAYSYZ010000032.1:0-16306 GCA_964435205.1 uncultured Desulfovibrionales bacterium | reverse complement strand
GTTTGCTTTGGTTAGGGACGGGAAGGAACAAATGATTCAAAACCATAAAATTCGCATCCGTTTGAAAGGGTATGATCACAACCTTTTGGACCAATCTACGTCTGAGATTGTTGAGACGGTAAAACGTAGTGGAGGCCGGGTGGCGGGACCGATTCCTCTACCTACGGTTATTAACAAATACTGCGTCTTGCGATCTCCACACGTAGATAAAAAGTCAAGAGAGCAATTTGAAATACGGACCCATAAAAGACTTTTGGACATATTAGAGCCAACGCAACAGACTATCGATGCCCTTATGAAGCTGGAGCTTTCAGCAGGGGTCGATGTTGAGATAAAGCTCTAAGAATAGTTTGTGTTTGAAAAGTTCATATAGGATGAAGAGATGATCGGGGGAATGCTAGCGCGTAAGCTGGGGATGTCTCGTATTTTTTCAGAAGAGGGACATTCCTTGCCGGTAACAGTGGTAGAAGTAGGGCCTTGCACCATCATACAGAAGAAGACTAAAGAAAAAGATGGCTACAGCGCGGTCCAATTGGGTTTTTTGCCTCAAAAGGAAAGTCGTGTGACTAAGCCCGAAGCTGGCCATTTTAGAAAGGCTGGTAAAGGATGCTTCCGTTACCTGCGTGAGCTTTCTATTGATGAAGAGGACGTGGGATCGTACGAGGTGGGGCAGGAGATCACAGTAGAGAATTTCGAAATTGGTGAAAAGATTGACGTAGTGGGGATTAGCAAAGGTCGCGGCTTCGCCGGCGTTTTAAAGCGATGTGGTTTCCATGGTGGCAAGGAGACACACGGGTCTATGTCCCACCGTGTTGTGGGTTCTATCGGAGCGAGTTCTTTTCCTTCACGTGTCATAAAAGGGAAAGGGATGCCTGGCCATATGGGTAATAGTCGCGTTACGGCCAAAAACCTGACTATTTTGGATGTGCGACCTGATGAAAACGTATTGGTAATTCGGGGGGCAATACCCGGGAGCAGAAACGGGCTCCTCTTGATACGTAAGCAGCGTTAATGTTGAATAGGCTTGTTATTGAGGGATATTATGGCAGTCCTAGATGTCTACAATATGCAAAAACAGAAAGTTTCAGAGATTACTCTGAATGACGCGGTTTTCAGTGTTCCGGTTCGGGAAGATGTACTACATGAACTGGTGACCGCGCAATTGGCTAACCGTAGATCCGGTACAGCGTCAACTAAAACCCGGAGCGAAGTTAGCGGTGGAGGACGAAAACCGTGGCGTCAGAAAGGTACGGGTCGTGCGAGGAGCGGGAGCAATACCTCGCCTTTGTGGAGACGTGGAGGTGCAGCTTTTGGCCCGAAACCGCGCGATTATGGCTACAGCGTGCCGCGCAAGTTTAAAAAACTGGCCCTACGCATGGCCTTAAGTGCAAAATTAAAAGACGGCGGGCTTTTAATTGTTGATGATCTAATACTCAATGAAATAAAAACCAAAAGCTTCCTTCAGTTTATGAAGGCCCTTGGGGTAGGAAATGCTTTGATCCTGCTGAATGAGCGACAGGAAAATGTGGAAAAATCGGCGCGCAACGTGCCTTACATAGATATTTTGCCGTATACGGCTATGAATGTGTACGATATTTTGCTTCATGAAAATTTGATCTTGCATAAGGACTGTATTCCAAAGATTGAGGAGCTTCTTTTGCCATGAAAGATGTATATCAAGTAATAAAAGGCCCCTGGATCACGGAGAAGAGTAACTGGAAAAAGGAAGCCGCCAATCAGGTTTGTTTTATTGTAGATAAGGGGGCCAACAAAATAGACATAAAAGAAGCTGTGGAGAGTGTCTTCAAAACCAAAGTACAGGCAGTCAGGGTTATGGTCAACCCCGGCAAGAAAAGACGTGTGGGTCGCAGTGTGGGGTATCGTTCTGACTGGAAGAAAGCTATCGTGACTCTAAAACCCGGAGAACGTATAGAATTTTTCGAAGGTATTTAAAAGTAAAACAGTGTTAAATTGAGGAACGTCTATGCCAATTAAGAGTTATAAACCTACATCGCCTGGCAGGAGATTTCAAACTGCTATAGTGGGCGAAGGCTTATCGGCACCCAAACCTGAAAAGAAACTTTTGTTACCACTGAAGAAAAGCGGGGGCCGCAATAATCTTGGGCGGATGACTACGCGGCACAGAGGTGGAGGCCATAAAAGAAAGTACCGGTTAATTGATTTTAAGCGTAACAAAAACGATATCATGGCCAAGGTGGCTACCATAGAATATGACCCCAATCGTTCAGCACGCATTGCACTTCTTCATTATGCTGATGGAGAAAAGCGCTACATTCTAGCTCCCGTTGGTTTGTCGATTGGGGATACCGTAGTATCCGGTGAGCAAGCAGATATTAAGCCAGGCAATGCTCTACCCATTAGTAAAATGCCTCTGGGGACACATCTACATAATCTTGAACTGCGACCTGGCAAGGGGGGTCAGATTATGCGAAGTGCAGGCGCATATGGACAGCTCATGGCAAAGGAAGGTAGTTACGCTCAAGTTAAGCTGCCTTCGGGCGAGGTGCGGCAATTTCATGTGGACTGCATGGCTACGGTAGGTCAACTCAGTAACTTGGAGCACGATAGTGTTTCTTTAGGCAAGGCTGGGCGTTCTCGGTGGTTAGGGAAAAGACCACGTGTGCGGGGTGTTGCCATGAACCCGGTCGACCATCCTATGGGTGGTGGTGAAGGGAAGAGTTCTGGTGGTAGACATCCTTGTACTCCATGGGGATATCCTACCAAGGGCTATAAAACTCGCCGTAGGAAGCCAAGTGATAAGTTTATAGTTAAGCGGCGTTCGTAACGAGGTTATTTTTGTATGTGTATAATTTCAAAGGGGGAATAAGGTGCCAAGATCAGTTAAGAAGGGTCCCTTTGTTGATACCCATCTATTAGAGAAGGTTGAAGAGGCCCGGCGAAGCCAGGGGAGAAAGGTTATCAAGACCTGGTCACGGCGGTCGACTATCACACCGGACATGGTTGGGCTTACTTTTGCAGTACACAACGGAAAGAAGTTTATCCCGGTCTTTGTTAGTGAAAACATGGTTGGTCAAAAGCTAGGGGAGTTTTCGCCTACGCGTACTTTTTACGCCCATTCTGGCGACCGTAAGACCAAGCTTAAAGGGAAGAAATAGTCTGTCAGGGAAAATATCTTTGTAAATTTGGCAGTTACGCCTGTATGTATGCGTGCGATTTTGAATTGGGGAGTGTAGTGAAATGGAATCTCGGGCGGTAGCAAGGTATGTGCGCATTTCTCCGCTGAAGGCCAGGATGGTG
Organism: uncultured Desulfovibrionales bacterium; assembly: GCA_964435205.1. Classification (GTDB taxonomy): domain Bacteria; phylum Desulfobacterota; class QYQD01; order QYQD01; family QYQD01; genus CAYSYZ01. The sequence goes on along the minus strand of CAYSYZ010000032.1, from coordinate 13,027 downwards.
ACTAGGGCGGTAAGCGGTAAAAAGGTAAATGACGCACTGAACATTTTGAAGTTTGTACCCAAAAAGTCAGCTCGCCTTGTGAACAAAGTTATCTACTCGGCGATGGCGAATGCAGCACAGAATCCTAAAATCGACGTGGACACACTGTATATTAAGAGGATATTTGTAGATGACGGCCCTAGGCTAAAACGCTGGCGACCTAGGTCGAAGGGTATGGCTAACCGAATACTGAAGCGCATGAGTCATATAACAGTTGTTCTGGATGAAATCTAGCCAATAAAACAGGAGGAGAACTTGGGTCAGAAAGTAAATCCGATTAGTCTGAGGCTTGGTATTATAAAGACTTGGGATTCGCGGTGGTTTGCCACGAAAGATTTTCCCGTTTTTGTTTATGAAGATAAAAAGCTTAGGGACTTTATAAAGAAAAGGCTCTACCATGCCGGGATTTCTAAGATTTTGATTGAACGAGCTGCGGATAAGTTAAAGGTCAAAATTCATACAGCCCGGCCGAGCATCGTTATCGGCCGAAAGGGTGTCGAGATAGAGAAACTAAAACAAGAGCTGGAGAAGCGGATTGGCCGGTCGGTTATTTTAGATATTCATGAAGTGCGGAAACCGGAGATCGACGCCCAGCTGGTAGCGGAGAGTGTAGCCTTGCAATTGGAGCGGCGGGTTACGTTTCGCCGGGCAATGAAGAAGACGGTATTTACCGCTCTAAGGCTTGGAGCAAAGGGCGTGCGGATAGCCTGTGCCGGTAGACTTGGTGGCGCTGAGATGGCCCGGCGTGAATGGTATCGAGAAGGACGTGTGCCACTGCATACCTTACGAGCGGATATAGATTATGGTTTTGCCCAGGCCAAAACTACCTACGGCATCATTGGGGTCAAGGTTTGGATATATAAGGGCGAAGTATTTTCTGATACCGCTAGCGAATAAGAAGGCGTAAATTAAGAGGAACAAGATGCTTAGTCCAAAGAAGGTCAAATATCGCAAGCAGCAGAAAGGACGAATGAAAGGGCTGGCCCATAGGGGAAGTAGTCTAGCTTTTGGTGACTATGGGCTGAAAGCCTTGAGTTGTGTTCGACTAACTGCTCAGCAGATTGAAGCAGCTCGAATTGCTATTACACGCCATGTTAAGCGCGGAGGCAAGTTGTGGATAAGGGTATTTCCTGATAAACCGATAACTAAGAAACCGGCTGAAACACGTATGGGTAAAGGGAAAGGAAGCCCCGAGGGATGGGTGGCCGTGGTTAGACCCGGTTGCATTCTGTACGAAATGGAGGGGGTTAGCAAGGAGGTTGCGGTAGAGGCCTTGAGACTGGCTGCGCATAAGTTGCCTGTTCCTACTCGGTTTGTGTCAAGGGGTGAGACATAATGAAAGCAAAAGAACTTCGTGGCCTAAGTCAGGATGAGTTGAGTAAAAAGGCGAAAGATACCAGGGAAGAATTTTTTAGGCTCAAGCTTCGGCATGCAACCCGACAACTGGAAAATACGGCGCGGCTTAGCATGTTGAAACGTGATATTGCCCGGGTCGAGACGGTTCTCCGTGAAAAAGAAAAAGCATAGGGCACGTTTTTAAGGATGGAAAGAAGATGAAAGCAGAGGGACGGCTTAAAACAAGAATTGGCGTGGTAGTTAGCGATAAAATGGATAAAACCGTGGTTGTGCAGGTTGAACGGCTTGTTAAACATCCCGTTTACGAGAAGTATGTACGCCGCCGGGCCAAGTTTAAAGCACACGATGAGGATAATGCCTGTAAGGTAGGCGATAAAGTGATGATAGAAGAATGCCGGCCACTCAGCCGTGATAAACGGTGGAGGGTAAGGCAGCTTCTGGAAAAGGCGGTTTAGAGCACCATAGGCTGCTCTTGAAGTCTGAATTTTCGTGGGCCATTCAGGATAAAAGGAATAATCTAATGATACAGACACAGACTATATTGAATGTTGCAGACAATTCGGGAGCAAAAAGTGTTGGCTGTATCCGTGTGTTAGGTGGTACACGTCGGCGGTATGCCCGTGTTGGTGACATAATTATTGTTTCTGTTAAAGAGGCTATGCCCAATTCTAAAGTCAAAAAGGGATCTGTGATGCGGGCGGTAGTCGTACGGACAGCCAAGGAATTATCACGGTCAGATGGGAGTTATATCCGCTTTGATGATAATTCGGCAGTGCTTATAAATCCTCAAGGGGAGCCTATAGGCACTCGTATTTTTGGGCCGGTGGCGCGGGAGTTACGGGCAAAAAGGTTTATGAAGATCATTTCCTTAGCTCCGGAGGTACTATAGGCATGGCTGGCCAAAAGAACTATATAATGAAGAACGACCGTGTCATGGTCATGGTTGGCAAGGATAAGGGTAAGATAGGCAAGGTACTTAGGATTGTTCCTAAAAAGCATGGGGCCATCGTTGAAAAGGCCAATGTTGTGAAGAGACATACGCGGCCTGGACCACTTTCAAAGCAAGGCGGTATCCTAGAAAAGGAGGCTCCCATACATATTTCTAATTTGATGTTAGTTTGTCCGAAATGTACGGACCCCGTGCGGGTTCGCTTTAAGATCCTCGAAGATGGCAAGAAGATACGTACTTGCCATAAGTGCGGGGAACTCATCGAAAATAAAGGCTAAAGGCGGGCAGGTTGTGGAGGCGTTGGCAATGGCTTCGTTGAGAGAATTTTATGAGAAGGAATGTGTGCCTCTCATGGTAAAAGAGTTCGGTTACAAGAATTTAATGCAGGTTCCCAAACTGGTAAAGATTGTGGTTAATATGGGTTTAGGGGAAGCTATTCAAAATGCAAAGGCGTTGGACTCAGCGACAGAAGAGTTGTCTCTAATTGCTGGACAGCGGCCAGTGATAACAAAGGCTAGGAAATCTATAGCTGCCTTTAAGCTCCGGGAGGGAATGTCCATCGGTTGTATGGTGACCTTACGAGGAGACCGTATGCATGATTTTTTCACGAAGCTGGTTAATGTTGCTTTAGCTCGCGTGCGTGACTTTAGGGGAGTATCTGAGAAGTCTTTTGACGGCAGGGGAAATTATACATTAGGGATCAAAGAACAGATCATCTTCCCAGAAATAGACTATAACAAGGTTGAAAAAATAAGGGGTTTTAACGTGACCATCGTTACTTCAGCCAAAACTGATACCGAAGGTAGATATTTGTTAAGACTCTTGGGTATGCCATTCAGGAGCTAGAGGAGGAGGATGTCTTGGCCAAGAAATCTTTGATTGCAAAAGCAAAAAGACCCCAGAAGTTTAGTGCACGCAGGTACAATCGGTGTCCGATTTGTGGGCGGCCGAGGGCTTTCATTCGGCAGTTTGGTATCTGCCGTATATGTTTTCGCAATATGGCGGGAAGGGGTGAAATCCCTGGGGTAGTTAAGTCTAGCTGGTAAAGGTTCGTGAAGAGGAAAAAATAAGAGGTATTATTGTTATGTGCATGACTGATCCACTAAGTGATATGCTTACCCGGATAAGAAACGGGAGTATGGCGCGTTTTGATAAGGTAGATGTTCCTTTTTCTAATATGAAGGCCAGTATTGCTGCAGTATTAAAAGAGGAAGGCTTTATTAAGAATCATAAAATTGTCAAGGAAAAAGGGCATAAAATTCTGCGTATCTACTTGAAATACGATACCGGGAGTAAGAGTGTCATCAATTCCATAAAAAGGATGAGTAAGCCAAGCCGGCGCCTTTATGTTGGCCGGGAGGAAATCCCAAAAGTTATGCAAGGACTCGGTATGGCCATCCTTTCAACTTCCAAGGGGATTATGACGGATAAGGAAGCTCGCAGAAACGCTGTCGGTGGCGAGTTATTGTGCGAGGTGTGGTGAAAAGGGATTCTTTAATGATAAGTGGAGGCTAGAAATGTCGCGGGTTGGCAAAAAGCCAATTTCTATACCAAAAGGTGTCAAAGTGGAACAGGCAGGTGGCATCATTACCGTACGTGGACCGAAGGGCAGTCTGAGTAAGCGCATGAGTCCGGCCATAGATATAATTATTGAAGATGGGCGGCTTTTGGTAAACAAAAGAGAAGATTCTTCGGAAGCTAATGCACTACACGGGCTGACCCGTGCCCTGGTCGCGAATATGATTACGGGGGTAAGTGCAGGATTTAGTAAAGTTATGGAACTTGTGGGCGTGGGATACCGTGTAGAGTCTCAGGGGAATCAGCTGGTGTTTAATCTAGGATATTCTCATCCTGTCAATTTCACTCTGCCTGACGGTATCTCAGCTAAGGTTGAGAAACAAACCAAACTCAGCCTCGAAGGCATTGACAAGGAGGTTCTGGGTTTGACCAGTGACCGTATAAGGCGGCTAAGACCGCCAGAGCCTTATAAGGGCAAAGGCATCCGTTATGTGGATGAGGTTATCCGCAGGAAAGCTGGAAAGACTGGTTCGAAGTAGCTGTAAACCCCGGAAAGGTGCTTTATGGAAAAGTGTAGTTTGACAGAAGAAATGAGATTAAAGAGAAAAAAGCGTATACGGAAGCGGGTTCGTGGGACTACCGAGAGACCTCGCTTAACAGTTTTCCGCAGTGCCAAGCATATATACGCTCAGATTATAAATGATGATACAGGTCAATCCCTGGTATCTGCGTCTACGCTCAGCAAAGAGGTCAGCGAAAGGACGCAAAAACTCCAAGGGAAGGTGAGTGCCTCGCTGGAGGTGGGAAAACTAATTGCTGCTAGGGCCTTAGCTAAAGGTATAAAGAAGGTTGTGTTTGACCGCAACGGGTTTCTTTATCATGGTAGAGTCAAAGCCGTAGCGAACGGTGCTAGGGAGAGTGGGTTAGATTTTTAGAAGGAGGAGGATCCTTGTTACTCGAAGAATCAGAATTAGAATCTCAGCTTAAACTGATAGATAAAGTTGTCTATATCAACCGTGTAGCCAAAGTGGTCAAAGGTGGACGTCGGTTTGGCTTCGCAGCCATTGTCGTTGTTGGTGATGGCCAAGGTAAGGTTGGTTATGGCTTGGGCAAGGCCAAGGAAGTACCTGTGGCTATAAGCAAGGCTACGGAGAAAGCAAAGAAAAACATGATTTCCGTACCTGTGGTAAACAAAACCATTCCCCACGAGATTATTGGAAAATACGGCGCAGGCCGTGTCTTGCTGATGCCGGCATCAGAAGGAACCGGTGTCATTGCCGGGGGCGCGGTGAGGGCAGTTGTAGAGGCTGCCGGCATACAAAATATACTTACAAAATGTCTGGGGTCCAATAATCCGCACAATGTGGTTAAGGCTGCCCTTGACGGACTGAGACAGCTGAACGATGCTGAAGGGGTGGCTCTACGTCGGGGCAAAACAGTTGAGGAAATTACTGCCTAAATAAGTTTCCAGTGCAGGAAGGGATAAATGAGTAAAGTCGTTAAAATAACCCTGAAAAAGAGCGGCATTGGCTGGCCGGAGGCGCAGCGCCAGGTACTGCGGGGCCTTGGTTTGACCAGGACCGGCAAGATGGTGGTGCGTAAGGACACGCCGGAGATTCGAGGGATGATCAATAAGGTTATTCACTTGGTTGAAGTACAGGAGTAAGTATGACAACTCTACATGAATTGCGGTCGGCACCGGGGTCTAGGGGAAAGGGAAAGCGTGTTGCTCGTGGTCAGGGGTCGGGACACGGAAAGACGGCCTGTCGAGGCGCAAAAGGGCAGAAATCACGGTCCGGAGGAAAAATTTCTCCCGCATTTGAAGGTGGGCAGATGCCCCTTCAGAGACGTTTGCCAAAGCGGGGTTTCAGAAATATTTTTAGAAAGGAGTATGCCGTTCTTAATCTTCGGGACTTGGATAGATTCGGGGACATTAGCGTAATTGGCCCGGAAGAAATGAAAGGTGCAGGCCTGATAGGGAAGAGAGATAACCTAATTAAAATATTAGGCGTAGGGGAAGTGCAGAGAGTCATTACCGTTCGAGCACACAAGATAAGTAAGGCTGCCCGTCAAAAGATTGAAGCAGCTGGCGGAAAAATTGAGGTCATAGGTTAGGTGATAGGCAGCTTTCAAAACATAGCGGGAATTGCAGAGCTAAGGAAGCGTATATTCTTTACGCTGATACTGCTGGCCGTTTTTCGGATCGGGGCGCAGATACCTACACCAGGTATTAATACCGAGGTTCTTGCAGCGTTTTTTGCAGCACAGAAAGGGACGCTTTTCGGCCTGCTGGACATGTTCTCAGGTGGGGCCTTGGAGAGGTTCTCTATTTTTGCCTTGGGGATAATGCCATATATCAGCGCTTCGATCATTCTCCAACTGTTAACTGTGGTTATACCCTCTTTAGAAAGACTATCCAAAGAGGGCGAAGCTGGCCGGAAAAAAATAACCCAGTATACACGCTATGGAACCGTAGTCTTAAGTATTATTCAGGGACTTGGGATTAGCGTAGGGTTAGAAAGTATGGCCGGACCAACCGGTGAAATGGTGGTGATTCATCCTGGCTGGGCATTCCGGTTGATGACTGTTATTACATTATCCTCCGGGACTGCCTTCATCATGTGGCTAGGGGAGAAGATTACCGAAAGAGGTATCGGCAACGGCATATCATTGATTATATTTGCGGGCATCATAGCGAGGATGCCCTCGGCCGTCATCAATACTCTTCGCCTCATGGGGACGGGTGCTATCGGCATTACTGCCATACTGTTTCTAGTTGCATTGATGATAGCGGCAGTAGGACTCATCATATTTATGGAGCGTGGACAGCGTAGGATCCCTGTGCAATATGCAAAGCGGGTCGTGGGACGGAAAATGTACGGCGGACAGAGTACCCATTTGCCATTAAAGATAAATACAGCGGGCGTTATACCCCCTATTTTTGCCTCGTCCATAATTATGTTTCCGGCCACTATAGCCAATTTTATTAATATTTCCTGGGTACAAAGAGTAGCACAGGCCCTGTCCCCGGGGAGTGTTTTCTACGAGGCTCTTTATGTCGGTTCTATTATTTTCTTTTGTTATTTTTACACAGCTATCGTTTTTAACCCGATAGAAGTAGCAGAAAACATGAAGAAATATGGTGGCTATATTCCTGGCGTCCGGCCTGGTAAAAGGACATGTGAATTTATCGACCGTGTACTATCGCGGATTACTCTTGTTGGGGCCTTATATGTTTCAGCAGTTTGTGTTCTCCCCAGTATACTCGTATCGCAATTCAACATACCGTTTTATTTTGGGGGAACGGCCTTACTGATCGTGGTGGGCGTGGCTATGGACACCATAGCTCAGATTGAGACGCATATGGTAGCTAGACATTACGAAGGGTTTATAAAATCGGGGCGAATCAAGGGGCGCAAATAGGATAAACAGGCACAGGATGTTAGTGCAATATAAAAAAAGGAGGATGCCATGAATATAATCTTTTTGGGCCCGCCGGGGGCTGGTAAGGGAACACAGGCAAAAATGCTAATTGAGAAGTATGGCGTTCCGCAAATATCTACCGGGGACATGTTCCGTGCGGCGCTGAAAGACAAGACCCCGCTGGGAATGAAGGCCAAGGAATACATGGACAAAGGTCAACTGGTGCCGGATGAGATTGTTATTGGATTGGTGGAAGAAAGACTGAAACAAGATGATTGTAAAAGGGGCTATATTTTAGATGGCTTCCCCCGCACAGTGGCGCAGGCTGAGGCCCTTGACAAGGCCTTGACTAAGATGGGGTCTAAGATCGACCATGTTATTAGCATGGAGGTCGATAACAAAGAGCTTGTAAAGAGACTGACCGGACGTTGTACCTGTCGCAAGTGTGGGGCCATGTATCATGTTATCTTCAAACCGCCGGTCAATAAAAATATATGTGATAAGTGCGGTGGTGAGCTTTATCAGCGGGACGACGATACGGAAAACACCGTAGTGTCCAGACTGGAAGTGTATGATGCTCAGACAAAGCCACTTATCGATTATTACGAAAAACAAGGCATGTTAAAGCCTGTTCCGGGAACAGGGAGTATTGACGAGATTTTTAATAGGATAGTGGGTATTCTAGGTTAGTTGACATCAAGAAAAGTCAGGCAAAGAATTATCTTAAAGTCTCCATGGGAAATTGAAAAGATGAAAGTAAGCAACACCATTGTTGCTGAAATCCTGGAGACTTTACGGGAGAATGTAAAACCGGGAATTGCTACAATAGAACTGGACGAGCTTGCCAGACGTTTAGTGCGTGCCAGGAAAGCGGAGCCTGCCTTCCTGGGCTACAGAGGATATCCATATAGCCTTTGTGTTTCTGTAAATAATGAGGTAGTTCACGGCTTACCTTCGAAGGAACGTATCCTTAAAGAAGGGGATATTGTAAGTTTAGACTTTGGTGCTGTTTATGATGGTTATTACGGTGACGCGGCTATAACCGTACCGGTGGTCAAGATTTCACCTGAAGCCGATTTGCTGATTAGAACCACGGAAGAGGCCCTACACCTGGGGATACAAGAGGCGACGGTTACAAACAGATTGTATGATATCTCCCATGCCATTCAGAAGCATGCGGAGGGTAAGGGATTTTCGGTGGTTAGACAATTTGTTGGACACGGGATTGGAACTGCTCTTCATGAGGGACCGGAGGTGCCTAACCATGGTCAACCCGGGCAGGGGGTAAGGCTTCAAGCCGGGATGGTCTTGGCGATTGAACCTATGCTCAATGCCGGCAATTACGAAGTGATGGTTTTGGGTGATGGTTGGACAGCAGTGACCAAAGATGGGAGTTTATCGGCCCATTTTGAGCACAGTGTGGCCATTACAGAAAATGGCCCACATATTTTGAGCCAACTTTGAAATACCCATAGGAGCTTTTTATGCCCAAAGAGGAGGCTATTGAAGTAGAAGGGACAGTGATTGAAACACTACCCAATGCCATGTTTAGAGTTGAGCTCGAAAATGGACACAGGATCCTGGCGCATATATCAGGAAAAATGAGGATGCATTTTATTAAGATATTGCCGGGAGACAAAGTGAGGGTGGAGCTGTCGCCTTATGATTTAACCAGGGGCCGTATTACATACAGAGGAAGGTAGCATACATATGAAGGTTAGGCCATCGGTGAAGAAAATGTGCAAGAAGTGTGCGATCATCCGCCGACGGGGGGTAGTGCGGGTGATCTGCGCGAACCCAAGGCATAAACAAAGACAAGGATAGTTCCTTTAAAGGAGGCATAGATTGGCTAGGATTGCAGGGGTTGACTTACCGAATAATAAGCAGATAGAGATTGCGTTAACTTATATTCACGGTATCGGTCGCCAGACAGCTCAGGACATCTTGATCAAGGCAGGTGTCGATTGGAACAGGAAGAGCGATAGCTTGACTGAGGAAGATATTAGCAGGATCAGAAAGGTGATTGATGCAGAATATAAAGTAGAGGGCGACCTGCGCCGCGAGGTCTCGATGAACATAAAGAGAATGATGGATCTGGGCTGTTATCGCGGGCTGCGACATAGAAACTCTTTGCCAGTGAGAGGGCAGCGGACACATACAAACGCCCGTACGCGTAAAGGACCAAGACGAGCTATGACAGGTCGTAAGAAAGGATAAAAATTCGAGGAGGCAATATGGCTCAAGGAAAGAGGCCCGGACGGAAAAAGAAGGAAAAAAAGGATATTCCCGAAGGCATCGTCCACATCCAATCTACCTTTAATAATACTGTTATTACCATTACGGATAAAGGAGGTAATGTGGTGTCGTGGTCCAGTGCCGGGTGTAAGGGGTTTAAAGGCTCTCGTAAAGGCACTCCTTTTGCTGCTCAGATCGCTGCCAAGGAGGCTGCGAGAAAGGCTATGGATCACGGGATGCGCACCATTGAAGTCCATGTCAAAGGGCCGGGCAGTGGTCGTGAGGCTGCCTTACGGGCTTTGCAGGTTGAAGGTTTTAATATCAGTTTTATTCGTGATGTCACTCCCATTCCTCATAATGGATGTCGTCCCCCAAAAAGGAGAAGGATATAAAAATTACTTTATTGGTCTGGCTAAACAAAACGATATAGGAGGCTTTGAATTTGGCTAAATATGCAGGATCTGTTTGTCGCCTATGCCGGCGAGAAAGTCTTAAGCTTTATTTGAAAGGTGACCGGTGTTACTCGGATAAATGTGCTTTTGAGCGGCGTAGTTATGCTCCGGGACAACACGGGCGGAGCAGAGTGAAAGTTTCTAATTATGGCTTGCAATTGCGCGAGAAACAGAAAGTCAAGAGGATGTACGGCCTGTGGGAAAGACAGTTCCACAGATATTTTGAGAAAGCTGACAGGCAGAAGGGCGTGACCGGTACCAATCTGCTTGTTTTGTTGGAGCGCCGTCTGGATAACGTGGTATGTCGGTTAGGTTTTTCCTGTGCACGTAGTCAGGCAAGGCAGCTGATCAGGCATAATCATTTTCTAGTCAATGGCAGAAAAGTCACCATCCCTTCTTATTTGGTGAAAGTAGGGGATGTCATAGAGGTTAAGGAAAAAGGCCGGTCTGTTTTACCTATAACTGAGGCTCTAGATGCAGTGGTAAGGCGGGGAATACCACAGTGGCTGGAACTGGATAAGGATAATTTTAAAGGAACAGTTAAAGCTTATCCGGTACGTGAAGATCTGACCATGCCGATGCAAGAGCAGTTGATTGTAGAATTATATTCCAAGTAAAAAGGAAGTGGTGGATATGCCTAAAGAATTGACCACCTTGTCAGCACGCAACTGGCTCGAATTGATAAAACCCAAGCGGGTAGAAATAGAGTCAGAAAGTCATACCAATAATTATGGTAAGTTTGTTTGTGAACCATTGGAGCGTGGGTTTGGTATTACTGTTGGTAATGCCTTGCGCCGGGTTTTAGTTTCTTCGCTGCAGGGTGCGGCAATAGTTTCAGTTAAGATAGATGGCGTTCTTCATGAATTCGCAGCCATTCCTGGGGTAATGGAGGATGTTACGGATATTATTTTGAACCTGAAGAAGATTCGTTTCAAACTACATAGGGATACGCCGAAGACTGTTCGCATCGAGGCAACCAAGGAAGGATTGGTTACTGCAGGAGATATTATTACCGATGGTACGGTGGAAGTGTTAACCCCCGATCTGCCCATAGCTACTATAACCGGCAAGGGTGGCCTTAGAATGGAAATGGTGGTCAAAGCGGGCAAGGGTTATGTTCCTGCTGAGAAAAACAAAGAAGAGGAACAGGCTATCGGGGTCATACCTATAGACTCCATGTTTTCACCAGTGGAAAAGGTCAATTGTGTCGTAACCCACGCTAGAGTTGGGCAGGTCACGGATTATGACAAATTGACCCTGGAGGTCTGGACTGACGGGAGTGTTACTCCAGAAGATGCTGTGGCTTACGCAGCAAAGATATTAAGGGAGCAATTTTCCGTTTTTATTAATTTTGTGGAAGAGCCGGAGCTTAGACTGGTTGAGGAGCCTAGAGAGCAGAAACGGGCAGTAAACGAAAATATTTATCGCACCGTAGATGAACTTGAGTTATCGGTTCGATCGGCTAACTGCTTAAAGAATGCGAACATCCACTTGATAGGAGATTTAGTACAAAAGACTGAGGCGGAGATGCTCAAGACGAAGAATTTTGGCCGTAAATCGCTTAACGAGATCAAGGAGATTTTGACTGAAATGGGGTTATCGCTGGGAATGAAATTAGAAAATTGGCCACCTCCGCAATCTGAAATTGAGAAGAGAGAAGGAGAAGAGGTATAATGCGACACAGGAAGGCCGGAAGGAGATTGAGCCGCACCACGTCTCATCGGGAGTCCATGCTGCGTAATATGGTGACGTCTTTGTTTACGCATGAAAGAATAAAGACTACCGATGCTAAGGCTAAGGAGTTAAGATGTGTGGCGGAGGAGATGATTACTTTGGCCAAACGCGGGGACCTACACGCCAGACGACAGGCCTTGGCCGTTATCCGGGATAAGAAGACCGTAAAAAAACTCTTTGAGGATTTACGTGGGCGTTTTGTTGACCGTGTGGGTGGATACACTTGCATAACAAAGATTGGCGTAAGGGCTGGAGATGCGGCTCCCATTTCGCTCGTTGAGCTTGTTGCGGGTGATGTAAAGGGCGAAAAGGCCCAGGCAAAAAAGGGAAAGGCAAAAGGCCCGGCCAAGAAAACCAGAACTACAAAACCTCCTGTTGCAAAATCGGAAGGGGCTAAAAAGACTAGAAAGAAAAAAGAGGACGCTGAACAGAAGACGGAAGCGCCATCCTCATAACGACAAATTGCATTGTGACGAAAAAAAGGCGAGGCCGGTAAGTCCCCGCCTTTTTTTCTTTGTGCCGATTGAACATGCATAGCGCTAACCCCGCCGCAAGCAGCGGGGAATGCGCTCGCTATGCATGTTCAATCTTGTCCCCTAGGACCATTGACTTTGGAACGACAAAATAAACATTTCGGTGCAAACTTGCAACAGGTAAGGTGGAGGTTAGAAATCGAGCGGGCTCTTCATCTCTTTTACAGTGCGGCTTGGCACACAATGGGTGTAAATCATAGTAGTTCTGACGTCACTGTGACCAAGAAGCGTCTGAATTGTCCGTATATCGTAGTTGGCCTGCAGAAGGTGCGTGGCGAAACTGTGACGGAAAGTATGGGAGGTGACGCGCTTCGTGAGCCTGGCCCGCCGGACCGCTGCGTAAAGCGCCTCCTGGACATGCGTTTCATGAAGATGATACCGTCGAAGCTCTTTTGTGCCCGGAATCGGTGTAAGCGTCTTTTGCGGAAAGAACCACTGCCAGATGAAATCCTTCGCGGCGGCGGGATATTGCTTTTCGAGCTGGTCGTCGAGAAATACGCCCGTGTACCCCGCCGCGAGATCCGCTTCATGGAGCTTTTGCACAGTTTCAAGCTGGGCCGTCAGCTCCGGTATGATTGTTTGCGGGAGTGGCACAGTCCGGTCTTTCTTGCCCTTTCCATGGACCGTAAGTATTCCGGCGTCGAAATTGAAATTCTTCACCCGCAGTTGCAGGCATTCGAATAAGCGCAGCCCACAGCCGAACAATAGTTTGACCACAAGATCGTAGGGATATTCGAGATGCTTCAGAACGGCCTCAATTTCCCGCCGGGAAAGAACCACGGGGATAT
>CAYSYZ010000031.1:8176-16536 GCA_964435205.1 uncultured Desulfovibrionales bacterium | reverse complement strand
CGGATTTGGAGTCCGGCGCTCTATCCGTTAGAGCTACTGGCCTGCAGGAATTCCACTACTTGGTTTCTTTGTGAACAGTATGTGTCCGGCAAAAACGGCAATATTTCTTGAGCTCCAGTTTTTCCGGTGTACTGCGCTTGTTTTTAGTTGTTGTATAATTTCTTTGTTTACAGGTAGTACATGCCAGGGTTACTATATCTCTCATAAGATTATATCCCCATCTCTTTATTCGATTATTTCGCTGATAACGCCGGCACCGACTGTACGACCACCCTCACGAATAGCAAACCGTAGCTCCTTCTCCATCGCTATCGGCATGATAAGCGCTACCTCTATCGATACGTTGTCCCCAGGCATCACCATCTCTATCCCAGCCGGTAAAGTCACTATCCCAGTGACATCCGTCGTCCGAAAATAAAACTGCGGCCGGTAACCATTGAAAAACGGCGTATGACGACCTCCTTCTTCCTTGGTCAATATGTACGTCTCCGCCTTAAACTTGGTATGTGGCGTTATGCTCCCAGGCTTCGCCACTACCTGCCCACGCTCTACCTCATCCCTCTTCGTACCTCGTAAAAGTATCCCAATATTGTCTCCTGCCTGGCCCTGATCCAATATCTTCCTAAACATCTCTACACCAGTACAAACCGTCTTCGTCGTCGGCCTGATCCCAATTATCTCCACCTCATCACCAACCTTGATCAAACCTCGCTCCACTCGACCCGTAACCACCGTACCCCGACCAGAAATGCTAAACACATCCTCTACCGGCATCAAAAACGGCTTGTCTATATCCCGTACCGGCTCCGGCATATAACTGTCCACTGCATCCATTAACTTCCATATCGGACCACAGTTGGCACACTCCCTATTACCACAACCACACTCTAAGGCCTTCAAAGCACTCCCAGACACTATCGGTATATCGTCCCCGGGAAACTCATACTTCGACAACAACTCCCTCAGCTCTAACTCCACTAACTCTATCAACTCCGGGTCATCCACCATGTCCACCTTGTTCAAAAACACCACTATGCTCGGTACCCCAACCTGACGCGCTAACAGTATATGCTCCCTCGTCTGCGGCATCGGACCATCATCCGCACCTACTACCAATATCGCACCGTCCATCTGCGCCGCACCCGTAATCATATTCTTTATATAGTCCGCATGGCCCGGACAATCCACATGCGCATAATGACGCTTCTCCGTCTCATACTCCACATGCGCCGTAGCTATCGTTATACCCCTCTCCTTCTCCTCCGGCGCCTTATCTATCTGATCAAACGGTATATGCTCCGCAAAACCAGCCTTCGATAATACCCGCGTTATCGCACTCGTCAACGTCGTCTTACCATGATCTATATGCCCTATCGTCCCTACGTTCACATGCGTCTTCTTACGCTCAAACTTCTTCTTCCCCATCTCAAAACCTCCTTAGATTTAAAGGCCAGGTAAAAACCACCTTCAAATACTCAATTCTATATCGCAGCTACCTTTCGCACGATCTCTTCTCCCAGCGAAACGGGAACAGGTTCATAGTGTGCAAATTGCATGGTGAACGTTGCCCGGCCCTGGGTCTTGGAACGCAAATCCGTTGCGTAACCAAACATTTGTTGTAGTGGAACGGTAGCACTCACAACCTGAATAGCCCTTCTGCTCTCCATACCAGTCAACTTGCCTCTTCGCCCACTAATGTCGCCGATCACTTCACCCACAAACTCGGCCGGAGTAACCACTTCCAAGGACATAATCGGTTCCAGTAATACCGGATCTGCTTTTCTTACAGCTTCCTTGAAAGCCATGGAACCAGCTATAGTAAAAGACAGTTCTGAAGAATCAACCTCATGGTAAGAACCGTCTAGCAGAGTTACTTTAATGTCTGTCATCGGGTAGCCGGCCAATATGCCAGCCTCTGCAGCCCCCTTGACCCCTTTTCCCACAGCCGGGATATATTCCTTCGGCACTACTCCTCCGGTGATAGCATCAACAAATTCAAGACCCTTACCCGGCTCAAGAGGCTCTACCTCCAGCCACACATGGCCATATTGCCCGCGCCCTCCTGTCTGCCTGATAAATCTCCCTTCAGCGCGAGCCCTTCTTCTGATAGTCTCCTTGTATGCAACATGAGGCTGACCTACTTTTGCATCAACCTTGAATTCCCTGACCAAACGGTCAACAATAATCTCCAGGTGCAGCTCACCCATTCCTGAGATAATAGTCTGCCCGGTCTCATCATCCGTTCGCACCGTAAAGGACGGATCCTCCTGGGCGATCTTCGCCAAGGATAAACCCAGTTTGTCTTGATCGGCCTTAGACTTTGGTTCAATGGCGACCGACATAACCGGTAAGGGTATCTCCATGGCCTCCAGCTGGATAGGTACCCCTACCTCGCAAAGCGTATCTCCGGTAGAAATATCCCGTAGGCCTACAACAGCCGCTATATCTCCAGCAAAAACATCCTTGATCTCCTCCCTCTTATTGGCGTGCATCTTGACCAGTCGTCCAACTCTTTCTCTCTTCTTCTTTGTAGAATTATAGACACTGCTACCTGAAGCCAGCGAACCAGAGTATACACGCAAGAAGGTCAAATTACCGATAAAGGGATCCGTCATTATCTTGAAAGCCAGCGCGGCAAAAGGTGCATCATCTGATGCCGGCCGCTCTTCTTCTTCACCTTTATCATTTAAACCTTTGACCGGAGGTATATCAGACGGAGCAGGCAGGTAATCAACCGCTGCATCTAAAAGCAGCTGAACACCCTTGTTTTTGAAAGCAGAACCACATAGGACGGGAACAACTTTCAAAGATAAGGTTGCTTTGCGCAGTACGTTACGGATATCCTCAACGCTAATATCTTCTCCCGCCAGATACTTCTCCATGAACCCATCATCCACATCGGCCAGTGCCTCTAAGAGCTTTTCCCGGTAGACTGAGGCTTCTTTAAGACCTGGTGGCGGGATATCTTCGACATGATATTTAGCTCCTAGAGCCGATTCATCCCATACCACCGCTCTCATCTCCAAGAGATCAATAACCCCTCTAAAATCTTCCTCCATCCCAAGAGGAATCTGGATTGGTACCGGATTGGCCCCGAGTCGGCTTCGCATCATATCAACGCAGCGGTAGAAATCCGCACCCACCCGATCCATTTTATTGATAAAGGCAATGCGTGGCACCTTATAGCGATCAGCCTGACGCCATACCGTCTCTGACTGTGGTTCTACTCCGCCCACAGCACAGAAAACAGCTACCACACCGTCCAATACTCTAAGGGATCTTTCTACCTCTACAGTAAAGTCAACATGACCGGGGGTATCAATGATATTTATACGATGTTCTCTCCAGAAACAGGCTGTAGCTGCTGAGGTAATCGTAATGCCACGTTCTTGCTCCTGCTCCATCCAGTCCATAACAGCAGTACCTTCGTGCACTTCGCCCATTTTATAAGACACACCCGTATAATATAGGACGCGTTCTGTTGTAGTAGTCTTACCGGCATCAATATGGGCCATTATGCCGATATTGCGTGTCTTCTCTAGTGGAACAAGACGTGACAATCTAATAACCTCTCTGAATCTATCCCTTTTTGGCTCTACTATCAAAGAACCCGGGATTTACCCCGCTTTACTTTAACCCGAATTACCAACGATAATGGGCAAAAGCCTTATTAGCTTCCGCCATCTTGTGCGTATCTTCTTTTTTCTTTATTGACGCCCCACGATTGTTGTAAGCATCCAGTAATTCAGCAGCCAGTTTTTCTTCCATCGATTTCTCTGCCCGCGAATTTGCATAACTAATTATCCAGCGAATAGCTAAGGCCATTCTTCTGCCCGGGCGTACCTCTACCGGAACCTGGTACGTAGCACCCCCAACTCGCCGGGACTTAACCTCAATTACTGGTTTTACGTTTTCTACTGCCGCATTGAACATTTGTTCGGCATCCTTGCCAGCCCGGTCATGTATGATATTCAAAGCCTGGTAGAATATACGCTGAGCGACACTCTTTTCACCACACTGCATAAGCCCATTGATAAAACGTGCTGCCAACACGCTACCATATTTCGGATCTGGAACAATTGTTCGCTTTGTAACTTCTCTCCTTCTGGGCATACTGACCTCTGCTATTTCAACGATTATTTGGGACGCTTAGCACCGTATTTAGAGCGTCCCTGCTTCCTATCCTGTACACCAAGTGTATCCAGCGTACCACGAACGATATGGTAACGTACACCCGGTAAATCCTTTACACGTCCTCCCCGTATCAATACTACGGAATGTTCCTGCAAATTGTGCCCTACGCCAGGGATATAAGAAGTCACTTCTATTCCATTTGTCAAACGCACCCTTGCTACTTTACGCAAAGCTGAATTTGGTTTCTTAGGCGTTGTGGTATAGACGCGCACGCATACCCCTCGCTTCTGCGGACACTCTTTTAGCGCAGGAGCAGAACTTTTTCTTTTCACTTTCTTTCGACCATTGCGAACAAGTTGATTGATCGTAGGCATCACTTTCTCCAACCCATGAGAATCCTTTTCAGTACTTGCACATCCAAAAGTTGTTTTTGTACCCGTTTACCGGCCTTTTGTCAAGACCTTTCTGCCAAAAATAAAGATCGCCGGCGTCCAATCACCATTACCTGTTCACCTAGCTCTTCTTTTGTGCTTCGCGATAGTAAATTATACCTGTTCCCGCCGGGATAAGACGACCCATAATCACGTTTTCTTTTAGACCACGCAGATAATCTACTTTACCGGCTATGGCCGCATCCGTAAGAACCTTGGTCGTTTCCTGGAAAGAAGCGGCAGATATAAAGCTTTCCGTGCTCAAAGAAGCTTTGGTGATACCCAACAACAATGGCTCCGCTACCGCGGGTTGGCCGCCTCGGGCCAAAATTTTCTCATTTTCTTCCTCAAACAGGTATCGTTCAATCTGCTCACCGATTACAAAACTGCTGTCTCCTACCTCTTTGATCTTTACGCGGCGCAGCATCTGACGGACAATAACCTCGATATGTTTGTCGTTTATCTTGACCCCTTGGAGCCGATAAACTTCCTGAACCCCATTAACCAAGTACCGCGCTAGATCTTTAATCCCTTTGACACGGAGAATATCATGCGGGTTAGCTGAACCATCCATTAGTAGTTCCCCGGCCCGAACGAAGTCACCTTCATGGGCACTGATATGCTTACCTTTGGCGATAAGATATTCTTTGGGTTCTCCAACGTCAGGCTTTACTATAACTCTCCGTTTCCCTTTTACATCCTTGCCAAAGGTAACTACCCCGTCGATCTCACTAATGACCGCAAACTCCTTAGGCTTCCGCACTTCAAAGAGCTCAGCCACTCTAGGCAAACCACCGGTGATGTCCTTGGTTTTTGTTGTCTCCCGTGGAATACGCGCGATAACATCCCCCGCGTTGACCGTATCTCCCTCCGCCACCATAAGAATGGCGGCGATCGGCATAAGGTAACGGGCCTCTGACGTAGATCCCGGGAGTCTCAGCGTCTTGCCACTTTCATCCTTGATTGACACGCGTGGACGGACATTAGGATCTTTATACTCCACAATAACCCTGCTCGCCTTGCCAGTAACTGGGTCCAGCTTCTCCTGCATGGTAACGCCCTCAATAATATCCCCAAATTTGATCCGTCCGGAAACATCGGTCAAAATGGGCAGGGTATATGGATCCCAATTCGCCAAGAGATCGTTGGGTTTAACGAGCTTTCCTTCTGGAGCGTAAACCTGAGCCCCATAGGTCACCGGATAACGCTCACGCTCCCGTCCATCCTCGGTCACCACAGCCATCTCACCATTCCGATTCATCGCTACTAAGACACCGGCAGCATTATGAATAGTGTGCAGGTTAAGAAACTTTATCCGCCCTTCAGTCCGAGCACGGATCTCAGCCTGTTCTGCCCTCCTGCTTGCCGTACCTCCGATATGGAAGGTACGCATAGTGAGCTGCGTCCCTGGTTCACCAATAGACTGAGCCGCGATAATACCAATGGCCTCCCCGATGTTGACCATTATCCCATGCGCTAAATCGCGGCCATAACATCTGATGCAAACACCGTATTTAGATCGGCAGGTAAGCACTGAACGTATTTTCACCCGCTCAATACCCGCATCCTCTATCTTCTGAACGTGGGACTCCGTAATTTCCTCGTTCGCCTTTACAAGGATTTCATCAGTCAACGGATCCTTTATATCATCGAGGACTACACGGCCGAGAATACGATCACCAACACGCTGGATAATCTCACCGCCCTCGATTAATGGTTCCATAATGATACCATCAATGGTACCGCAATCTTCCTCAGTAATGGTGCAATCTTGAGCTACATCAACCAGCCGCCGGGTTAGATAGCCTGAATTAGCCGTCTTCAAGGCCGTATCAGCCAGGCCCTTACGCGCACCGTGCGTAGATATGAAGTACTGTAGTACGGAGAGGCCTTCCCTGAAGTTCGCCGTAATCGGTGTCTCGATAATCTCACCCGACGGTTTAGCCATAAGGCCCCTCATACCAGCTAGCTGCCTGATCTGGTCCTTGCTACCTCGAGCGCCAGAATCAGCCATCATATATATAGGATTAAAACTCGGCACTTCCATGACCCGGCCATCTTTCCCTTTTATACGTTGAACGGCTATCTCGCGCATCATTTCTGTGGCCACATCATCTGTGGCCTTAGCCCAGATATCGACCACCTTATTATATTTCTCACCGTCAGTAATCAAACCATCTGTATATTGTCTTTCTATCTCGCTCACTTCCCCTTGGGCTTTCTTTAAAATCTGCCCCTTCTTGGCAGGAATAACCATATCCGAGATAGAAATTGAGACACCGGCCTTTGTAGCGTACTTGTATCCCATGTCTTTTAAGCGGTCAGCTAAGAGTACCGTCTTCTTGATGCCAGCCAGTCGATAACTCTTATCAATTAACTGGGCAAGTTCCTTTTTCTTCATAGGCCGATTAATAATATCAAAAGAGATTTCTTCAGGCAAAATGTCCTTAAGCAATATCCTGCCGGTAGTCGTATCTACTAACTGACCATCAAGGCGCACCTTGATCTCGGCTTGTAGATCAATGACACCGGCATCATATGCCATCTGAACCTCTTCCGGGCCGGAAAACACCTTGTTTTCACCCTTGGCCAACGCCTTGCTGCGTGTCATGTAGTATATACCCAGTACTATATCCTGAGTAGGAATAATAATCGGTTCGCCATGGGCAGGCGAAAGAATATTATTGGTAGACATCATCAAGACACGGGCCTCTGTCTGGGCCTCCATGGACAAGGGCACATGAACCGCCATTTGGTCGCCGTCAAAGTCTGCATTAAAGGCCATGCAGACCAGAGGATGAAGTTGAATGGCTTTCCCTTCTACAAGAACCGGTTCAAAGGCCTGAATACCAAGACGATGGAGGGTTGGCGCCCTGTTCAGAAGAACCGGATACTCTCTTACCACCTCGTCCAGAGCATCCCAAACCTCTGGCGTCTCCCTTTCTACCATCTTTTTGGCACTCTTTATGGTTGTGACATACCCCTTTTCTTCCAGTTTGTTGTAAATGAAAGGTTTAAAAAGCTCCAGGGCCATTTGTTTCGGTAAACCACACTGATGCAACCGGAGGTCAGGACCAATGACGATAACCGAACGCCCCGAATAGTCCACACGCTTTCCCAGTAGGTTTTGACGGAACCGGCCCTGCTTACCTTTTAGCATATCACTTAGCGACTTAAGAGGCCTCTTATTCGGCCCGGTCACTACCTTGCCACGCCGCCCATTATCAAACAGGACATCGATTGCCTCCTGGAGCATTCTTTTCTCGTTGCGAATTATGATATCGGGAGCATCTAATTCTTTTAACCTCTTTAGACGATTGTTGCGATTAATTACCCGGCGGTAAAGATCGTTTAAATCAGAAGTAGCAAATCGGCCACCCTCAAGAGGAACGAGAGGCCTCAAGTCTGGCGGTAAGACCGGAACTACATCCAAGATGGTCCACTCGGGGCGATTACCCGAGTCTTTAAAGGCATCCACAACCCGTAACCGTTTGCTCAGTTTTTTTCGTTTGGCCTCCGAACCTGTCTTAGAGAGCTCCTCACGTAGGTTCGCAGAAAGGACCACTAAATCCAATTTAGAAAGCATATACTTAATGGCTTCGGCCCCGATACCGGCCTTAAATTGTGTTCCGAACTCTTCCAAGACCTGTCTGTACCGATCTTCTGTAAGTGAGGTACCCACAGGGAGAGCGTCTACAGATGATTCAGTTACCACATAAGACTCAAAATATAGGATTTTCTCTAATTCTTTAAGCGTCAAATCGAGGAGGTTGCCGACTTTACTGGGCAAGCTCT
>CAYSYZ010000031.1:0-8166 GCA_964435205.1 uncultured Desulfovibrionales bacterium | reverse complement strand
CTTCAAGAACCATATGTGAGCAACTGGTGCCGCAAGTTCAATGTGTCCCATCCGTTCGCGTCTTACTTTTGACTGTATAACTTCCACGCCGCATTTTTCACATACAACCCCATGGTGTTTCATCCGCTTATACTTACCGCAGTTGCATTCGTAATCTTTGGCCGGGCCAAAAATCTTGGCACAAAACAGACCATCGCGTTCCGGTTTAAATGTGCGGTAATTTATGGTCTCAGGCTTTTTGATTTCACCGTGTGACCACTCGCGAACCTTATCTGAAGAGGCCAAGGAAATCCGCACTGCGCTAAAATTTAAAGGATCTTTTGACTTAGCGAAATAATTATACAGATCGTCCATCCTTACTCCTTCGTTTATTCTCTCTGAATTAATCTTTTTCTATTAGTTCTACATCTAAACTTAAACCTTGCAGTTCCTTTACCAGGACATTAAATGACTCCGGCAGACCGGCTTCCAGCACATTGTTTCCCTTAACAATTCTCTCGTACATCTTGGTTCGTCCGGACACATCATCTGACTTAACCGTAAGGAATTCTTGCAACGAATAAGCAGCACCATACGCCTCCATGGCCCAGACCTCCATCTCACCAAGCCTTTGGCCGCCAAATTGGGCTTTACCACCTAAAGGCTGTTGAGTAACCAAAGAATAGGGTCCTGTGGAACGGGCGTGTATCTTGTCAGCAACCAAGTGGTGTAACTTCATTATGTACATAAGGCCAACCGTTATCTTCTGCTCGAATGGCTCTCCCGTTCGGCCATCGTAAAGGGTAGTCTGTCCCCGTTCGGAAAGACCGGCCTCAGCTAACAGCTCCTTTATATTCGCCTCTTCCGCTCCGTCAAAAACCGGTGTGGCCATATGCACTCCGTACCTGTAATCTTCAGCAAGCT
The DNA here is from genome assembly GCA_964435205.1 of uncultured Desulfovibrionales bacterium. Taxonomy (GTDB): domain Bacteria; phylum Desulfobacterota; class QYQD01; order QYQD01; family QYQD01; genus CAYSYZ01. The sequence continues at coordinate 7,263 of CAYSYZ010000031.1, read as the reverse complement.
TTAATAGTCCTTCATCGGTCATGCTTCCAAAGAATTTTTTGTATTGTTCAGGTGAAAATATGACCTTTAGTTTCTTGCGAAGGACTGCTACCTGGCAGGTATCGATTAAATTTCCTATTTGCTCACCTAACCCCTTTGCTGCCCATCCTAAATGTGTTTCCAGAACCTGCCCTACGTTCATACGCGAGGGGACGCCCAGGGGATTTAGGACTACATCCACGGGTGTTCCATCTTCAAAGTAGGGCATGTTTTCTACAGGCATTATCCTTGATACCACACCTTTATTACCGTGCCGGCCGGCCATTTTGTCACCCACGGCCATTTTACGCTTTGTAGCCACGTAAACCTTAACCATTTTTATTGCACCCGGCGGCAGTTCATCGCCTTTTTTCAGGCGATTGACCTTGTCATCAAAGATCATTTTTATGAGGCTTATTTGTTCGTTATAATTATCTAAAATCTTCTCTATTTCTGGTTCAATCTTTGTCTTCGCCGGAAAAGTTATGTCACGAATCTTGGTTAATGGAATCTTGGCCAACGCCTCGGCAGTAATTTCATCGCCCTTACGAACAGCGATTTTGCCCTTTGAATCCTTTAACGACACAGCAACTGTCTTACCTACCAAAAGTTTTTCCAGCCGGCGTCTTGTGTTCTTTTCAATAATGGCTATCTCATCTGCCTCGTCTCTTTGCAGACGGGCGATTTCTTCATCTTCTATGGACCTTGTTCGTTCATCCTTATCTATCCCACGTCGGGAAAAGACCTTGGCATCAAGTACAATACCTTCAATGCCTGGAGGTACTCGCAACGAAGTATCTTTTACGTCCCCCGCTTTTTCACCAAAAATAGCACGCAGCAGCTTTTCTTCCGGCGAAAGCTGTGTCTCACCTTTAGGAGTCACTTTGCCCACCAAAATATCACCAGCCTTAACCTCAGCTCCAATGCGGATTATGCCACTTTCGTCTAAATCTTTGAGACCTTCCTCCCCCACGTTGGGGATATCGCGGGTGATCTCCTCTTTCCCCAGTTTGGTGTCACGAGCCACCGTCTCAAATTGTTCAATATGGATGGACGTAAAAACATCGTCCATTACTAAGCGTTCACTGACCAGTATCGAATCTTCAAAGTCATATCCGCCCCATGGCATAAAGGCTACCATCACATTCTTACCTAAGGCCAGTTCACCCTTTTCCGTAGCCGGTCCATCAGCAATTACCTGACCCCGCCTTACAAAATCTCCTTTGCGAACAATCGGTTTTTGGTTTATGCAGGTGTTTTGGTTCGACTTCTGAAATTTGGTAAGTCTGCAAATTTCTACCCCTGCCGATTGCCCTACATTCTCATTATCCTCATAACGCACGACGATCCGGTTAGCGTCTACCTCCTCCACGTAACCATCGCCCTTGGCTAAAACCGTAGCTCCAGAATCCCGAGCTACAACCCCTTCAATGCCAGTACCAACTACAGGAGCACTTGCCCTCAGAAGGGGAACAGCTTGTCTCTGCATATTTGATCCCATTAGTGCCCTATTGGCGTCATCGTTCTCCAAAAAGGGAATTAGGCAAGCAGCAGCGCTCACTAACTGATTAGGGGAGACGTCCATGTATGTTACCTCTTCCGGACGCACCATAACGAATTCACCATCACGACGTGCAGAAACAGTATCATGCAAAAATCTACCCTTTGCATCTATAGGTGCATTAGCCTGAGCTATAGCATGATCCTGTTCATCCAAGGCCGAAAGATATCGAACTTCTTTAGTCACAACCCCGTCCTTTACTTCCCGATAAGGGGTTTCAATAAAACCATAATCATTCACCTTGGCATAAGTACTGAGAGAAACAATAAGGCCTATATTTGGTCCTTCTGGGGTTTCAACCGGACATATTCGCCCATAATGGGTCGGGTGCACATCCCTTACCTCAAAGCCAGCGCGCTCGCGTGACAATCCGCCCGGACCAAGGGCACTTAGTCTTCTTTCATGAGTCACTTCGGAAAGAGGGTTAGTTTGGTCCATAAACTGTGAAAGCTGACTAGTGCCAAAAAATTCTTTGACCACTGAAGAAACCGGTTTAGGATTGATAAGATCATGGGGCATCGCAGCCTCAATCTCCTGAAGGCTCATGCGCTCCTTGATGGCCCTTTCCATCCGCACTAAACCAATACGGTACTGGTTTTCAATAAGCTCACCTACGGCCCGCACACGGCGATTCCCAAGGTGGTCTATATCATCCACAGGGCTTCGAGTATCCTTAATTTCGATAAGACAACGCACCCCCTCTAGGATATCTTCTCTTCTCAGAGTTCGCTCCTTAACGGAACTGTCCATCTTCAGCCGGAGATTCAACTTATAACGTCCCACTTCGGAAAGATCATAAGTCTCTGAGCTGAAAAAGAGAGAATTAAAGAAGGCACTGGCTATCTCAGAAGTAGGTATGCTACTCGGACGAAGTCGGCGATAGATGTCCATTACGGCTTCTTCCCGGGTGTTAACCCGATCTAAAAGCAGGGTATCCCGCAGAGAAGAACTGATGTTTACTCCATCTATATACAGCGTTTCAATCGCCGGGACATTTTTCTCCTTGATCAACTGGAAATTGTCTTCGGTAATTTCTTCATTGCACGCGATCAGAACTTCACCTGTGGCCGGATCAACCAGATCGTGTGCCATGACCAAACCTTTAATATCTTGAACGTCAAGGGGGATTGCTTTTATATTAGCCTCTTCTATCTTCCTGGTTGCTAGTTTCGTAATCTTGCGGTTCTTTTTAACGATTATCTCTCCGGTTTTTGGATCACTGATGTCCCTTACAGCCTTTTTCCCGATAAACAGTTCTGGAACGAAGCGTTTTTTAATACCATCAGGCTCAATGAAAATTGTCTCTGTCTGGTAGAAATAGTTCAGTAATTCCTCTTTCGAATAGCCAAGCGCCTTTAGCAAGGTAGTAACGGGAAATTTTCGCCGGCGATCAATACGTACATAGAGAATATCTTTATGATCGAATTCAAAATCGATCCAAGACCCACGAACAGGAATTATTCGCGCCGAATAAAGGACCTTACCGCTTGAATGTGTTTTCCCCTGATCATGATCAAAAAATATACCTGGAGACCGTTGCAACTGGCTGACAATAGCTCTTTCAGTCCCGTTGATTATAAATGTCCCGCGTGGTGTCATAAGGGGAATGGTGCCAAAATAAATCTCCTGTTCTTTTATATCCCTTATAGTTTGTGCTCCGGTGTCCTTATCCACATCATAGGAAACCAGCCGTACGGTTATCTTTAGCGGTACTTCATGGGTCATGTCCCTTTGTAAGCACTCTTCAACACTGTATTTCGGTTCTCCGAACGTATATTGGACAAACTCCAGTGAAGAGGTTCCGCTAAAATCTTTGATCGGAAAGACACTTCTTAAAACCCCTTGCAGTCCAATGTCTTGTCTCTTGTCAGAAGACACGTTTCTTTGCAGAAAACGCTCGTATGATTTACGCTGCATCTCCATAAGGTCCGGTATCTCAATGACCCTACCAATGCGACCGAAGTCTTTCCTTATTCTCTGCATAGTTGAAACAGTTTGTTTCATCTTCCCTCTCTTCCTGACTTTTCTTAAATCACAATCTGCGTCTTACCGCAGCAGTCAGAATAAACCAGCAAATTAAGCACAGATGCCCCTTAGCTCAAGGGGCATCCTCGTATGCATAATGAATTTTCGCAAAACAAAAATTCATTTATTTGATCTCTACAGCGCCTCCAGCATCCTCTAGTTGTTTCTTAATCTTCTCAGCATCTTCTTTAGATATGCCCTCCTTGACTGGCTTGGGCACTCCTTCCACTAATTCCTTTGCTTCTTTAAGTCCAAGGGCAGTAATGGCACGGACTTCCTTTATTACCTGAATCTTCTTGTCCCCGGCACTGGTTAAGATAACGTCAAACTCTGTCTTTTCCTCTACTGGCGCAGCGGCTGCCTCTCCTGCCGGAGCGGCGGCGGCTAGCGGTGTTGCTGCCGTAACCCCAAATTTTTCTTCCAACTCCTTAACCAACTCTGAAAGTTCAAGCACTGTCATATTAGAAATGAATTCAATAACATCTTGTTTGCTAACATTAGCCATTTTCTTCTATCCTCCCAAACAGTAGTTCTTAAGAATGTTCAAAAGCATCCTTCGGCCAGCCTTAGCCAGCCGCCTTTTTATTCTGAATTGCCTTCAGTGCGTACAAAAATTTACGGACAACACCACTCAAAACCTGCACCAGCCCAGTAGGAGGTGCCACCATCACCGATAAAAGCTTGCTCAAGAGTACATCACGACTCGGCAGTGTTGCTAATGATTTAACATCTTCCCCGCTAATGAATTTGCCTTGCAAGACCCCGCCCTTGATCTCCAATTTCGGATTATCCTTGGCAAACTGAATCAGAACTTTAGCCATTATTACCGGATCATCATAACCAATGGCCAGGCCGCATGGACCAACCAAGTAATCACGCAAAACTACAGAGTCCGTCCCTTCTGCCGCTAATTTGATAAGGTTGTTTTTCACAACCTTGTATTCGGCTTTGGAATTGCGCAACTGCACCCTGAGCGCATTAAGCGCTTCCACCTTAAGACCGCGGAAGTCTGTGAGTACCGATGCTTGGGCTTGTTCCAGCTTGGCATGCAGGGTTTTTATCACTTCTTCCTTTTCTGATCGTTTCAATGCTTCACCCCCCTTTCCTTAATGACAGTCAATATCTGTCAAAGTCAGAGGCACAGAAATCAATGTCTCGGTAGGTTGATCTCTCAATTAAACACGCACCCTGAACGTGTACCTACTGTCTCTGACCACTCACACTTAATTTTCTACTTTATGTTAATCTGCAATGCATCCTTAGGTCTGCTTGACCAAAGCCTTCACATGGAGGGGATCAATGTTGCAACCTGGGCCCATTGTAGTAGAAAGGCCGATGCTTTGCACATAAGCACCTTTGCTGTTAGCAGGCTTCAGACGGAGCAGAACCTCAAAAAAAGCAGCAATGTTTTGTAATATCTTCTCTGCCCCAAGAGAAACCTTACCTACAGGTGCATGCACTATACCTGCTTTTTCTACTCTGAATTCTACTTTACCCGCCTTGATTTCACGAATCGCCTTGGTCACATCAAAAGTAACCGTGCCCACCTTCGCATTTGGCATCAAGCCCCTGGGACCAAGAATCTTACCAATCTTACCTACCGCTCCCATCATGTCCGGCGTCGCCACTGCTTTATCAAACTCTAACCATCCCTGTTTAATCTTCTCAATAAGGTCGTCATCTCCAACATGGTCCGCACCAGCCTCTTTGGCCTCACGGGCCTTGTCTCCCTTGGCAAAAACCAGCACGCGCGCGGTCTTACCTGTCCCATTTGGCAAGACCACAGCTCCTCTAACCATTTGGTCCGCATGTCTGGGATCAACGCCAAGACGAACAGCAATATCAACCGACTCGTCAAATTTGACGTACGCATTGGATAACGCCAGATTAACAGCCTCTTCAAAGGTAATTTTTTTGGACAGATCGAAACTTTCTTTGACTTTTCTAAGCTTTTTCCCCGTTCCAGGCATATCTCGTCTCCAAACCTACAAATAAATAATCATTCGATTTCAATACCCATACTCCTTGCGGTACCTTCAACAGTTTTTGTCGCACCTGCCAGATCGACTGCGTTAAGGTCCGGCATCTTTAGCTTGGCAATTTCCTCAACCTGAGTGCGGGATATTTTACCCACTTTCTCCCTATTGGGCTGACTTGAACCTTTGGCTATCTGTGCCGCCCTCTTAAGAAGCACAGATGCCGGAGGAGTCTTTGTAATAAAGCTAAAGGACCGGTCAGCGTAGACGGTTATAACGACCGGAATAATCATCCCTTCCTGTCCTTGAGTTCGAGCATTAAACGCCTTACAAAACTCCATGATATTAACGCCATGCTGTCCCAAGGCTGGACCGATAGGGGGTGACGGATTAGCCTGCCCAGCAGGTACTTGAAGTTTTATATTCGTGATGATTTTCTTGGCCATCTGCCTTGCTCCTTGACCTCTAAATTTTAGAAACCTGAACAAATTCCAGTTCTACTGGAGTCGCCCGCCCAAATATACTGACCAAAACCCGAAGTTTGCCTTTTTCCGGTTTGACTTCATCCACTATGCCATTAAAATTGGTAAAAGGACCATCAATAACCCGAACCTCGTCACCCTTTTCAAATAGGAACTTTGGTTTTGGCTTCAAGGCCCCTTCTTTCATCTGGTCGATAATCTTTTGCGCCTCTTCATCAGCAAGGGGAGTGGGCCAGTCCTTTCCACCCACAAAGCCAGTGACTTTCGGCGTATTTTTTACCGTATGCCATGTCTGGTCAGTTAATTCCATACACACCAGTATGTACCCGGGATAAAATTTACGCAAAGAGGTTATTCGCTCCCCTTTTACCAGTTCTACCACCTTTTCTGTAGGCACGAGGACCTCGGAAAAAAAATCCTCCTGTTTCAAAGACTTAAGTCGCTCTTCCAGTGCTGCCTTAGCCTTTTGTTCATATCCTGAATAAGTGTGTACTATATACCACTTATGTGCCATACCCACTCCAAATTACTGCTTAAATAGACCATATTTTAGCTGATAAAAATCCTTATTAATCTAGCCAGGGTCATATCAATAACGCCCAGAAAAAGGGCGGTTATAGATACAACTATGATAACAACAACGGTCGTACCCAAGGTCTCTTTCCGTGATGGCCAAACCACTTTCTTGAATTCAACCTTTACCTCACGTAAAAACTGCTTTACCTTTTCTATAAATCCTACCTTACCTTTTACGGCATCCAGAAAACTGACCTTATTCCCCTGATCCGGTTTCTTATCGCGGCTCTCGACCTTGGTACGGGGTTTCTTGAGGCCTTTAATTTTTGCTTCTTTGTCAGCCATTATCCTTACTCTATTTCTCGCATACAGCGCGACGCAAATGGCAGGCCAGGAGGGATTCGAACCCCCAACATCCGGATTTGGAGTCCGGCGCTCTAACCATTAGAGCTACTGGCCTGCTCCGGACAGAATCCAATCAGCGAGTTTCTTTATGTGGAGTATGCTTCTTACAGAACTTACAATATTTGCTCAGCTCCAGCCGTCCCGACGATTGTTTCTTATTCTTCGTGGTTGTGTAGTTCCGTTGGTTACAAACAGTGCAGGCCAGAGTGATGATTTCCCTCATAGCTTACTCGATGATATCGGTGACCGTTCCGGCGCCGACGGTTTTGCCTCCCTCTCG
>CAYSYZ010000030.1:0-16621 GCA_964435205.1 uncultured Desulfovibrionales bacterium | reverse complement strand
AATTCCCCTCCCCCTTGTTGGGGGTGGGTGGGGGGGGGGGTGAAAAAAGGTTTTGGATATGTATCACCCTAAAGATAACTTTAAGCAATTAGAAAAAAAGATTAGAGACGAAGCCTTACGTATCTATGAAAATGGCAGCCGGAGCCATGCCTGGGATCATGTGGAACGGGTCTATAACCTGGCCATGCATATCGGTGAGCGAGAGGGGGCCAACCTCCATGTGCTTAAATTGGCCGCTATTCTGCATGACATCGGGCGTGAAGTAGAGAAGAAAAGCAACGGTTCTCTCTGTCATGCTGCCTGTGGTGCCGAAATGGCTGCGGCTGTTTTACGAAGGTATACTAACAAGGAGGATTTTATAAGAGACGTGACGCACTGTATTGCTACCCACCGCTTTCGAGGCGAAAAAAACCCCCAAACACTCGAGGCCAGGGTGCTCTTTGATGCGGATAAACTAGACTCCGTTGGAGCGGTAGGTATAGGCCGCTCTTTTCTCTTTGCCGGTGAAATCGGGGCCAGACTGCACAATCACGAAGTAGACATCTCGCAGACGGAACCTTACAGCATGGAAGATACGGCTTTCCGCGAGTTCAGTGTGAAGCTGAAAAAGGTCTGCAGGCGCATGCTTACGGCAGAAGGAAAACGCCTGGCGCGCGGGCGCCATCGTTTCATGGTGAACTTCTTTAAGAGATTGCGCCAGGAAATAGTGGGCTTAGAATAGGTTATTAATCCGTTTAAAAAACCCGGCCAGCTCATTTTTCTCGCTTCGCCGGTTAGGTAAAAGATCGGGTGGTTTTTGACTTACTGGAGTTTCATCCTTTTGCTAATGGCCTTAGCGGCCACCAGGCCGCTGGACGAGGCCTGTATGAGCCCTCGCGTAATACCAGAGCCGTCTCCTACAATAAAAAGATTTTTGGCTTCCGATTCCAGCTCGCTATTTAGACGGATACGGTGTGAGTAAAATTTGACTTCTACTCCATAAAGGAGGGTGTGCCGGAAGTATACGCCAGGTACAATCTTTTCCAGCGCTTCCAGCATCTCCGTGATGTTTTTCAGGTGACGGTAAGGGAAGACGAAACTGAGGTCGCCGGGTGTGGCGTCCGGCAACGTTGGGCGCGTAATACATCGGGCCAGCCTTTTTTCCGTTGTACGCCTCCCTGCCAGGAGATCGCCCAGGCGCTGGACTATGACGCCTTTGCCTAACAGGTTGGCCAGGGAAACAATAGCCCGGCCATACCCGATTGGGTCGTCGAAAGGCTCTGTAAATCGGCTGCTCACCAGAAGGGCGAAGTTTGTGTTCTCAGAACGCTTTTCAGCATAACTGTGCCCGTTTACGGAGATGAGACCATCGACTGTTTCGCTTACTACTTCCCCAAAAGGATTCATACAGAAAGTTCGAATCCGGTCATCGAAGGCCTGTGAATAATAAATAAGCTTGGCCTCGTAAACCAGATCGGTCAGTTTTTGCATTACGACTGCCGGGACTTCCACCCGGACGCCCAGGTCGACCGGATTGGGTGTAGCAGTAAGGCCCAGGCGAGCTGACTCTTTTTTCATCCAGTTCGCCCCCACTCTACCCGGGGCACAGACCACATATTTCGCACGCAAGCTTTCCCCGGAGGACAATCGTACTCCTTTTGCCGTGCCTGATTCCACCACGATCTGATCCACTTTGGTTTCTGTCCGTATATCGACTTTGCCTTGTAGATATTCCCGGATGCCTGTCAGGACCTTGACACAGTTTTCAGTCCCCAGATGTCTTATGGGTGAAAATAGAAATTCCATGTGGGCCAGTTTGGCCTGTATTTCCAGCTCTTCCAGGACTTCCCGGGGTGGGCTATAGATTTTTGCCGGGGCGCCGAAAGAAAGAAATATATCGTCAGCCTTCTGCAGGAGGCTTTTGACTTCTTTTCTGGGCATAATCTCACTTAAAAAGCCACCTATCTCGGTGGAGAGGGTGAGCTTCCCATCACTGAAAGCACCTGCGCCTCCCCATCCACAGAGGAGATCCTTGCCCGCACGATTTGTCCTGTTCTGGATGTCTTTGCCCTGTTCAATAAGGAGGACAGGGCCGATCCCGCTCTCAGCGAATTCCAGGCAACTGAAAAGGCCGGCTGGTCCAGCACCAACAACGATTATTTCATATTTCTTCATAGCATTTTGCCCTTCCTGTACTGTTTCATCTCCCGCTGTCTCAACATTTGTTTACACCTATTGCAGGGATTTTCATTTTTCCGGTCGGTATCCAGAAGGCTATTTGAAAAATGCATGACGCAGCTCGTATCAGGACAATGAGAAAGGCCATAAAGATGTCCTGTCTCATGAACTGCCTCTTTGACTGCCCGGGCGGTTAAGCGTACGTGGTCTGCTGGCAACTGATAAAATTCCGGCCGGAGGCGGGCGAGCGAAATTATAGCTACGCCCAGGGACATAGCTGCCAGGCCAAAGACAAAGTTAAGAGGCGGCGAATAAAGGTCAAAGTCAGCCACGGCCAGTATCTTTCCCGGTTTGTTTTCGCCCATAAGAAGCTGGGCAATCATTTGCGCACTGTACTGGTGGCGCCGGGGGTTATAAACTGTGCCGGGGAGGTGGATGGCCCTACCTTCTACCATAGCCTTTACATTGAATATTCCAGCCAGGCGCCGGGCTATGGTCTCTAATAGCTGCGCTTCCGGCCTTCTGCTCGTCGAAACTACGACCGGTCTGATGTAGATATTCTCGGCCATATACAATGGTGTCCAGCAAACTGCCCGAAGGAGGCCCGGGGATTATTTGTTATCTTTGGCATGCAGCAATTCTACAGCCAGCAATCCAACTTCTATACAGCGCATTTCCGCCGTCTTTATAGTCTTAGAAGAGGCGAAAGTGCCGGTAATTCTGTTGGCAAAAACAGCGCAGGCCCCACCAGCCCGGATATCATATGTCGATACCTGCGCCAGGGTCAGATAAACGGACATCTCCATCTCGAAATTGAGAACTCCTGCCTTGCGCATCTCATCGACTTTATTCGGATTCTGGATGGGAAATCCTGGCACCTGCCGCCCTTGCCCGCCATAGAAATCAGAGGTGGTGCAGGTTACGCCGGCGTAATGCGGCACTTTTAATCTTTGAGCAGCTTGTTTTAAGGCTGCTGTTACGCTGGCGTCTGATCTGGCCTCCAGGTCCGGCCGGGCATAGTAGTACGTAGTGTTTTCGTCACGCAAAGCACTTTCCGTTATGACTACCTCCCCAACGAATATGTATTCCTGGAGGGCGCCACAGCTTCCCAGGCGGATGAAGGTAGCCGGTGAGATGCACTGGCTTGCCTCAACCATCGTAATGGCTGTATTGTCCGGACCGATGCCGGTAGCCATAACCGATAGAGGGATACCCTTGTATGTGCCCGTGTACGTAATAAACTCTCTGTGTCTCCTTCGGGCGTTTATCTGGTCAAACAAACGGGCAATTTTCTTTGCTCGTGCCGGGTCTCCACAGGTAAGGATATATGAGGCAAGGTCTCCTGGACCACAGTCGATATGGTAAAAACGTCCTTTTTCATTTTTGGGAAGTTCGCTTCTGCGCAACAATCTCTCCTTCAACCCTGAGGCAACAAGCTTATTTAACAACCTTTTGCTTCATAAATGCAAGAGCTTTTACCTTAAGCACTCGCCTGAACTTAAGCCTTGCATATTCTTAACATCTCTTCGACAACTTACAAATACATTCGGTTTTTATGGTCTTGCCTCAAGGCTGGAGTAACGCTTGTAGATAGAGGTGTGCTTTTTATGCCTGCATCACGAGAGGGATACCCAGGTGGCCAGAAATAGGGTAATACTGATCAGGCCGTTCAGGGTAAAGAAGGAAAGGTTGATTTTAGAAAGATCCTTAGGCGTAACCAGTATGTGTTGCAGGATCAGGGCCGCCCCTGTCAGGGCGATGCCGGCATAATACACCCAACCCAGGCCTGCCGTAATACCGCTAAAAACAAAGAGAACGAAGGCCAGGGCGTGAAAACCCACCGAAAAAGAAAGGGCCTTTTCTTTGCCGAACCGGCACGGTATGGAATGCAGTCCCACGCTGCGGTCGAAGTCAAAATCCATGCATGCATAAACAATGTCAAAGCCTGCCACCCAAAAGATAACGGCTGCACTGAGGATGATAGAGGTTATGTGGAAGGATCCGCTGACCGCTATCCATCCGGCGGTGGGGGCAATGCCCAGGGCCAGGCCGAGAAATATGTGTGACAGCCAGGTGAAGCGTTTGGTAAAAGAGTAGGATAAGACTACGGCCAGGGCAAGCGGTGAAAGCAGAAAAGTTAATCGGTTAAGCTTATAGGCGGCGAAGAAGAATAGCACAACGGCCAGGATTACAAAGAACCATGCCTGGTTAATTCTTATTGTGCCTCGTGGCAGGGCATGGCCTTTGGTACGGGGATTTTCGCAATCATAGCGAAGATCGATTATCCGGTTAAAGCCCATAGCTGCCGTACGTGCGCCGACCATGGCCAGGAGTATCCACAGACATTTCGAATATTCAGGTATACCGCCGGCAGCAAGAAATGCCCCCATGAAAGCAAAAGGCAAGGCAAAGACGGTGTGTTCGAATTTAATCATATCCAGGAAGGTGAGAGCTTTTCTTATCATAAGTTGATACCCCACCTTTTGGCCTCAGGATTGGGAAGACCGAGGACATCCATAACCCTGTCCACGAAGGCATCGACCAGTTCCTCGATGCTGCCGGGGTTATGATAAAACCCGGGCATGGCCGGCATAATAGTAGCTCCGGACTCCGCAAGACGGAGCATGTTGGATATATGTATCCTGTTCAACGGAGTTTCCCTCACAATCAGCAGTAACTTGCGACCTTCCTTTAAGGTCACGTCTGCAGCCCGGTGGATGAGATTATTAGATATGCCGTTGGCTATGGCGCCCAGTGTACCCATGGTACAGGGGACAATAATCATGCCCTCATGCGGGAAAGAACCGCTAGCCGCCGGTGCCGTGAAGTCTTTTTCGTCGTATGACCTTGTCATGTAGCTGCTAATCTCAGAAGCAGACAGACCCGTTTCGAGTTTCAATACCTGTGCCCCGGCAGTGGATACTACTCCGTGTATCTCTACGTTTTGGCCTGCTAATTTTCGCAGGAGAGATACAGCGTAGGGCATACCACTGGCCCCGGTTAAGGCCACTATGTAACGTTTCTGTATTTTTTCACCTGAAAATCCCCCCTTCCCCCCTTTGCCAAAGGGGGGTGAGGGGGGATTGTTTTCTTTGCTCTTTATATTTCTTTGAGACATAAGTGTTTTATCGCCCTTTGTCCGCCGTAGGCGGATGAATATTTCACTATAGACCCAATTTCCCCCAGATGGCATCAACCTTCTTTCTTACCGCCTCGTCCATCTCAATGACCTCCGGCCAGTCGCGCTCAAATCCCTCCTCCGGCCATTTACGGGTGGCATCGATGCCCAGCTTGCTGCCATAGTGAGGAAGGGGTGAGGCATGATCCAGGGCGTCGACCGGGCCGTCAACAATAACCGTGTCCCGTCGTGGGTCCACGTTATTGCCGAGACGCCAGAGGACCTGGGATAAATCCTGTACATCGACTTCCCGGTCGAAGATGATTATGATCTTGGTAAACATCATCTGGCCCATCCCCCAGATAGCGTGCATTACCTTTCGGGCATGTCCTGGATAACGCTTGTCAATGGATATGAAGGCGAGGTTATGAAAGACCCCTTCCAGGGGGAGGTTCATGTCGGCGATTTCTGGCAGTTGTTTTTTTATCAGGGGCAGGAATATGCGTTCAGTGGCCTTGGCCATGTAACAGTCTTCCATCGGCGGGCGGCCGACGATGGTCGCCGGATATATGGCATTTTGGCGGTGGGTGATGCAGGTTACATGGAAGACGGGATAGCTGTCTGCCAATGAATAATAGCCGGTATGATCGCCGAAGGGCCCTTCCGTGCGCCTTTCACCGGGTTCCACGTAGCCTTCCAGGACAATTTGTGCCTCTGCCGGTACCTGTTGATCCACGGTGAGGCACGGCACGAGCTCTACTGGTTCGGAGCGCAGAAAACCGGCGAATACCATCTCATCAATATCTTCGGGCAGTGGGGCTGTGGCGGCATAAGTCGTTGCCGGATCCGCGCCGATAGCTACCGCCACTTCCAGACGCTCGCCGCGCCTCTCAGCTATGCGATAATGCTGGGCTCCGCCTTTGTGGGTATGCCAGTGCATACCCGTAGTGGTAGCATCAAACACCTGCATGCGGTACATGCCGCAGTTGCGCACGCCCGTTTCCGGATGTTTAGTAAAGACCAGGGGGAGCGTGATGAACCTTCCTCCGTCTGCCGGCCAGCAATGCAGGACGGGAAGCCGCGTAAGGTCTAAGTTATCTCTTATTACCACTTCCTGGCAGGTGGCCTTACTGACTATCTTTGGAAACATGTTTGCCAGCCGCTTCAGCTTGGGTATCATTCTGAGTTTCTTAATCAGGGTATCCGGCGCTTCCGCCTCGAGGAAGGCTAAGATATCTTTTCCGATTTCATCCAAGCTGGAAACTTGAAGGGCCAGGCCCATACGCTGGTACGACCCAAAAGCGTTCATCAAAACCGGCATGTCATGACCGACGACGTTAGTAAAAAGAAGGGCCGGGCCGCCCTTTTTACAGACGCGATCGGTAATCTCTGTAATCTCCAGGTGGGGGCTTACCGGTTCGGTGATCCTCTTTAACTCTCCTTCTTTTTCCAGAAGACTGATGAATTCCTGCAGATTTTTGTAGCCCAAAGCGAGCCTCCGTTTGCGATTTACGTTATGGTTTTTCTCCAGTATATAAGGTTACTATACCTGCTGTTAATGGGCGATGGACCACTTTTCTATAACCGGCTTTTTCCATTTTCTGGGCTAGTTCTTGCGGTGAGCAAAAGGAACAAATCGATGTTGCCAGATAACGGTAAGCCTCTTCGTCGCCCGATATCCAGCCTCCTATACGTGGCAGGACTTGCATCAGGTAGAAGAAATAGAACGGCCGTACAACAGGATGGAGGGGTCGGGAAAATTCCAGAATAACGAGCTTTCCTCCCGGAAGCAGGACGCGCCACATCTCTTCCAGGCCCCGGTCCAGGTTGCCCAGATTACGCACTCCGAAGGCTACAGCTATTCCGGAGAAGGTGTTGTCGCGGCAAGGGATTTTTTCTCCGTCTGCGCAGGTCAGCATGAGTTGGCCATTGGTTTTCTGTCCGCCGAGCCGGCGGTGGCCATATACCAGCATATCCCGGCAGAGATCCAGGGCCAGGATTTGTCTTTCGCGGTTGCGTCTGGCGATAGCGAGGCTGAGCGGCAATGTGCCGGCACAGAGGTCAAGGATTGGACCCCGGTTGTAACCATCTAATTCGCGGGCGGCGACCCGGCGCCAGTATCTATCAATATTCAAACTCAGCAGCGAGTTAAGGAAGTCGTACCGTGGCGTGATCGAAGAAAATTTCTTTTCTACGAAGATTTTCTTTTCTTCCCGTGGCATTCAGGACTTTGCCTCGTTTATTTCAGTTATAAACTCTATCTTCACCGGAGAAGGATATTCACCGCGTTTGACGAGGTATCGGAAGAAAAGGACCAATCCTTCCAACGCATCCGGACTCAAGTGGAAACATAGCGTTCGTAAGTAGGCTAAGCAGGCTTCTTTGGACATCGGGATGTGGGAAGCAACGCGGGATCCGATATTTTCCAGGGTCTTAAGTCCCTCATCGCGCGACCGAGTGAGGAGCCGGTAAACTTCCCATACTTTCTGGGGAAACTCCTCGTAGAAGTCCCGGCGTACTGCCCAGACAGCGTATACGAAAGGCAGGCCGGTAAATTTTCGCCAGGTTTCACCGAGATCAATAATGTACGGTTCCTGGCTCTCGATACGAAACCGCAGGGCCTCATCGCCTATGGCTAAAAAACCAGCTAGATCGCTGGCGTAGACATCGGTTGACGATAAGTTGCCTTTGTCATAAATGGGCAGCACCTCATAGAATTCCTCCAAAATTATTTTTAGCAGGGATGCAGAGGTCTGTGACTTATCAGTCATCAGTATCCGGCGTCCACTCAGGGCCGTTAATGGATATTTACTAAAAAAGAGGACACTCTTAACCGTCCCCCGGGAGGCAATGGCCAATTCAGGCAAAAGAAGATACTTTTCAGCATGCAGGCCATATTCTTGCGAAGATATGACGCTAATGTCCAGTTCGCCACGGAAAAAGCGGGCGTTTAATTCTGAAGGTGACCCTTTTATGACCTTGAAGCCGTTCAGGCCTATTATGTCTTCAAGTGGATAATATACCGGGGTGGTATTGATAAAGCTGAACTTGCCAATGCGGACAACCCGATCCATGGTTGGTTCCTCTTAATTTATCCAGTATAAGGACGTGGTGTGGGCACGATCAATTATCTTTTCCAGTACGTCCTGACTACTGGTTCCATCGCCCGGGACAAAAATCATTTTGGCCTTCTTCCCGGGTGTCAGGCTACCCAATCTATTTTCCTGGCCCAGGGTGCGGGCACCGTTTAAAGTAGCCATTTCAAGTACCTGTTCTGGTGGAATGACAGGAACATGTTTCATAAGGGTGGCCATTTCCTCTAAAATACTCTGACTGTAATTACTGGCCAAACTGTCGGTTCCGAGTGCCGGACGCAGGCCATAGGCCAACATTTTCCCCACGTCCGGGAATCCAACCTGAAGAAACAGGTTGCTCCCCGGGCACAGGCAGCATTTAACCCGGCGGGTGGCCAGGGTAGTCATGTCCTCTTCCGATATGTGTACGAGGTGCACGCAAATGGTATTACTGTCTAGGATACCTAATCTATTGAGATAGGGTATTGCGCTTTCGCCTGGTGGCTTGAACTCGTCATCCCACGCGGCGTTTTCTTTGAGCAGGTCCCTCAAAAACCCATTTCCTCCGATCAGGAGTTCCTGTTCTTCCTGGCACTCGCAAAGGTGAACGGAGAGCAGCTTGCCTTGCTTATTGGCCCACGCCTTGATAATGCAAAATAACTCAGCAGACACGGTATAGGGGGCATGCGCGGCTATATTAAACGAACCGTCTATTTCATAAGACTTGCCAATTTGGGCCAGTTTTTTTTTACTTGTTTCTGTTTTTTCCCGGTTAAAACCCAGGAATTCAAGAAAAAAGACGGCTTCCAGGCCTTGCCTGCGGCTCAGGGAATAAGCCATTTCCGTGTTGCCAATGTCTCCAATGAGACCAACCCCGCGCTCATGCATGGTGGCCAGTTCATCGGTTATAGCTTTTTCTGTTTCTGCCGGTGTTACATCCTGACGCGTTTTTATGAGTTCCCGGATCCAGTTAACAAAGCCCTCTCGGGCAGATATGCGACCGCGCATGGCTGCAAGCTCAAGGTGCGTGTGGGCATTGACCAGTGCTGGCAGTATGCTTCCTTCCCCGTGGTCAATGACGTTGTTACTGTAGCCACCTTTCAGGTCTCTAAAACCGCCTACGGCCTCTATACGGTCATCAGAGACCACAACAGCGCCATTACAGATGGGGGGTGAAGATACGGGGAATACCCACCGGGCACGATGTGTGACGGCATTTCCTCGGCGATGCTTAGAGCAGGTCATAGGCCATATTCCGCCGGGCCGGTTCATATCCGGCGTCAGTAATGAGGCGTCGTATTTCCTTCTCGCTTAGCCGGTAGGAAACGCCGGTTGCGGCTACTACATTTTCTTCAATCATGGTACTGCCAAAATCATTGGCGCCGAAGGAAAGAGCAACCTGTGCCACCTTTGGCCCCTGGGTGACCCAGGAGGCCTGGAGGTTGGGGATGTTGTCCAGGACGATCCTTGACACCGCCAGCATCCGCAAGTATTCGACGCCGCCGGCAGGATCGACCGTTATACGGGTATTTCGCGGCTGGAAAGGCCAGGGAATGAATGCCGTAAAGCCACCGGTCTTATCCTGGAGTTCTCTCAGACGCAGGAGGTGTTTGATTCGCTCTTCAATGGTTTCTACGTGGCCGAACATCATGGTTGCTGTGGTCTTAAGCCCTTGTCTGTGCGCTTCTTCCATGACCGCCAGCCACTCGTCGGCAGAACATTTCCGGGGCGATACGGCTTTTCTGACCCTGTCTACCAGGATTTCTGCCCCACCCCCGGGCATGGAATCAAGCCCGGCGGCGCGTAGCCGGACCAAAACCTCGCCGATATCCAACCCTGATTGCCGGGACATGTGCACAATCTCCGGGGGCGAGAATCCATGCACATGTATGGGGTGCTCGGTTTTAATGAAGTGGAGCATCTCCTCGTAAAAATGAAGGGGTAATTTAGGATGCAGCCCACCCTGAAGCAGTATCTGCACACCCTCTAGAGAAAGAGTTTCTTCTATTTTACGGGCCAGTTCTTCCTTGCTGAGGATGTAGCCATCAGATGCCCCGTCCTGCCTATAGAAGGCACAGAAGAGGCAGCCCGATGTGCATATATTTGTGTAATTGATATTGCGGTCAATGATGTAAGTGAGCAGCCTCCCGGGGTGAAGAAACCGCCGTTTTTGGCTGGCCAGTTCTCCCAGGACGAGAAGATCGGCATACCTGTAAAGTTCGAGGGCCTCTTCTCTCGAAAATCTTTCATTATAGCTTACTTTTCTGCGCCACAGATCGTAACTCATTGCCGGGTCCCGACAATATTGTATAGAGTGTCCCGTTCTACGGGCGTGTATCCAGCCTCACGAATCAGATGTAGGAGCTCTGTACGGGTCATGCCCGGGGCCGTTTCAGCGCCGGCCATATGGGTGATTTTTTCTTCGATGATAGTACCGTCTATATCGTCGGCGCCAAAGGCAAGGCTGACCTGAGCCATTTTAGGACCAATCATGATCCAGTAGGACTTAATGTGCGGGAAGTTGTCGAGCATGAGCCGGGCTATGGAAATGTTTTTAAGATCGTCAAACCCCGTCGTGTTCGAAAGTTCATATAGCTCCGTATGGCGCGGGTGGAAGGCAAGGGGGATAAAGGACATGAATCCGCCCGTATCATCCTGGGCCTCGCGCAAGGCTAAGAGATGTTTAACCCTTTCTTCTGTGGATTCAATGTGTCCATAAAGCATGGTAGCATTGGTTTTAATGCCAAGATGGTGCGCGGTCTTTGCTACCTCCAACCAGCCCTCGGGAGGCAGTTTCTTGGGGCAGAGAAGTTGTCTTATACGGGGGCTGAAGACCTCTGCACCACCGCCGGGAAGTGAGCCTAAACCTGCATCTTTGAGGTCTTGAAGCGTGTCGGACACACTCTGCCCAGATATCCCGGCCAGGTGGGCGATCTCAACGGCGGTAAAGGCGTGGATATGGATTTCTGGCCGTATCTTTTTGATTTCCCGGATCATATTACGGTAGTAACTGTAGGGTAGGTCTGGATGGATGCCACCGACAATGTGTACTTCGGTTATCGATTCATGGCGCCTTTCCAAAATTTTTGCCGCTATTTCATCGATAGACATCTCATACGCTGCCGGGTCGTCCCGGTCTTTGCCAAAGGCGCAAAAGCGGCAGCGATTGACGCAGATGTTCGAATAGTTGATATGCTGATTGTATATGTAGAAAGCCGTATCGCCATTTAAACGCCGGCGTACTGTGTCTGCCAGGGCGCCTATGGCTAAGATGTCATTTGATGCGTAGAGTCTTACGCCGTCTTCAAGGGATAGTCTCTCCCCAGCTTCGACTTTACGGCGTAGTTTTTGCCAAAACGGTTCTCGTGATGACCAGTCCAGGTTAGCCCTCGTTGGAGGGGGCAAAACCGCATCTGAGCAGGGTGACGATACCATCGATTTTTTCCTTTATGCCTTCCGTTTCGTCTGATTTCAGGCCCGGGTCGAGATGGGGCAGGGCATAGACCTGCAGAAACCTGTCCAAGACGGCGTCTAAAATAAACACGGCGAGGATTGGATCCAGGTCCTTCCTTATATCGCCACGTTTCTGTCCCTCTTCGAAAAGTGAAAGGAGATACTCCCGGGAAAAAAGTCTTATTTTTTGGAGCAGGTCTTCCCGTAGAGGGACGTCGCGTTCAAAGAGTATGCGCAGATAAATGCGGTAAAGGGCCGGATATCTGTTGATGAATTCAACGCCGACCATAAGGGATTTCTTCACCCGGGTGAAAAAATCTTCCCCCCGGCTTTCTTTTTTTACGTGCTTCAGCATCTTCCGCACTACAGAAATTGCCTGATTAAATATGAAGAGAAAGAGGCCCTTCTTGCTGTCAAAATATTGATAGATGGATCCCTTGGCGATGTTCAGCCGGGACACCATAGTGTTTATACTGGCCCGCTGGTAACCTTGTTCTGAAAACTCCTGGACGGCCGCCTGTAAGACGCGCTGCTGCTTATCTTCGGGAAGGTTAAAAAAGGTCTGTTTTGGGGTGAGATCGGCATCCATAATAATATGACCGCCTGGTCATATTAAAGGGGACGCTTCAGAAAGTCAACCCGAAAGATGTATTTGGTTTTTCAGAATTGCTCTATTGGTAGACAGAGTGGGTTGGAACCTATAGAGACGTGAGGCTTGGGGGCAAAGGAATTTATTTTGGCACCTTGTTTGGATTCCCGTAGGAAATCTAAGGAACTTATCAGATGCCTTTTGCCGAGGATGCGTGGATCAAGTCGTGTAAAGTCTTGCCCAGTTCTTCTATGCTGTAAGGTTTGGGGATAACACCGCGAAAGCCGTGTTTCTCAAATTCCGCCATGACCGGGTCATCGGAATACCCGCTGGAAACGATTCCTTTCACGCCAGGGTCGATCTCCATGAGTTTCTTGATGGCCTCCTTGCCTCCCATTCCACCGGGAACCGTTAGATCCAGTATAACGGCAGCAAAGGGCTTCCCCGATTCTCTGGCCTCTTTATATATCTTAATCGCTTCAGCGCCATCTCTGGCCAGTTCAACCTCATAGCCCATGTGGCCGAGCATCTGCCTGGCAGTGCTTCGGACAATATCCTCATCGTCCATCACCAGAATCCGGCCTTCCCCTCTAGGCAGTTCTTCGGCCTCCTTTTCCCTGCCTTCAACCATCTGTTTCTCTGAGGCAAGCAAGTAGACATAGAAGGTAGTTCCAGCCCCGAGCCCAGATTTCACATCAATATATCCATCATGCTTCTGGATAATGGAATAAGATACGGCAAGCCCCAGGCCCCTTCCTTTTTCCTTGGTACTGAAATAGGGATCGAATATCTTCGGGAGGTGTTCCTCCGGTATGCCTGTGCCATGGTCTTCGATGGCTATCTGTACGTACCTTCCGTCTTTCAGGGGAAGGCCATGTTCTGCGCCCACGATCAGGTTTTTGGCCCGCACTCCGACCGTTCCACTCTCGGACATCGCATGACGGGCATTAATCACCAGATTATTGATGACCTGACTGATCTGCCCTTCATCCACTTCAACCAGCCAGAGGTCATCCGGAATAGAAAATTCACACCTGGCGTTTGATCCAAGCAAGGCGAAGCTGGCCGTGTCCTGCACCAAACCGGTAATAGAAACTGTTTTTTTGACCGGTGTTCCTCCTCTGGAGAAGGTGAGCAGTTGTCCGGTCAAACGTTTTGCCCGAAAAGCGGCCTTTTCTGCATGGTTTAACGACTGGAAAACTTCAGGGTCCAGTTTCGGATTCAGTTTTGAAAGGGCGATAGCCCCTACTATCCCAGTAAGCAGGTTATTGAAGTCGTGGGCAATTCCTCCAGCGAGTATACCTAATGACTCCATCTTCTGGACCTTGAGGAGTTCTTCTTCCGTCCGCTTGCGCTCTGTAATATCGGTAATCATAGCCATTGCGCCGCTGTACAGACCTTTCTTATCGACAACAGGGTTTGTGGTTACAATCGTCCATAGATCCGTGCCATCCTTGCGGCGAAATCGGAATTCGTGTTGTTCTCTGACAAACTGGCGTCGGCGCTCCACGAGACCTTGGGCGCTAAGCCTGCCTTCCTCGTCCATGAAGGCGAAAAGGGATTTGCCCGCCATCTCGTTTACGGTATAGCCTAACATCTCGGCCATCTTCGGGTTGACAAAGGTCGTATTATTGCCGGCATCAATTATCCAGATGCCTTCCTCGGCCGTTTCAATTAGGCGACAAAGCCATTCTTCGCTTTCCCGTAGCGCTTCTTGCACCTTCTTGCGTTCTTCGATTTCTTGTTTGAGCTGTTCATTGGCTGCTTTCAGCTCGGCAGTGCGTTTAGAGATCGCTTCTTCGATCTCTTTCCGATATTCAAGAAGATAATCCGTGATTGTCTTTTCCGTGATTACCCCGACAAATTCCTCTTCCTTGAATACCGGAAGCACAAAGCTCCGGCTTTCTGCCATCAACCCCAAGACCGATCTGATATCCTGATCAAAATTCACGCGAGGCATTTGGTGCAGACAATCGATCACCAGTTGGTATGGCGATTCAATGACATCGGAAGACGTAAGGATACCGGTAAATCCGCCCTCATCCATCACCACCAGGAACGAATTATCCAGGAGCCGCTGTTCTATAGAGTTGATACTGGCGTACGAATGGGTGGTCTCATATGTTTTTTGGATCAGATGATTGATCTTCATTACGCCTGTTTCAGGGCTCCTTCCATATTCTCGTGGAAAATTTTTACGTTCACAGTTTCACCTGGAGTAATGTGCGGAATATCCCGAAATAGTGAAGCGCTACATCTTCGAGATTGAGCGAGATAATAAACCTTAAATTTTCCTTTAGGGCTGCCTTTTAGCAAACTGAGTCTGGCCTATATAAATATTCTAGGCACATGCCCGCTGGAATGTCAAAAAGGATAAAGATCACCTTGGCTTAGAGGGATATATCTTGATGCTTCTCTGCTATCTGGACTTCATTAGAGAAACAACTGGTTATATGGACGTTTATTTTTTACAAAAAAATATTTGTGCTTATTTTTTCTGGAGTGTAATAAGGGGTGTAAGAATGAGGATTTCAAGCAAAATTACTGGAGATGCACGTTATGGATGCCTTATACCGGAAAATTTTAAATTTAGATCGGCCCGAGATTTTGCAGTATATCTTTCCTTTACGCAAGGATTACTCAGATAACATCCCGGAAGGAGTTATGGAGCATTTCACGGCGGTGGAGACCGGAGTGCAGGTCGGGGCCCGATTACACCTGACAGAACCTGATGCTCCCAGTATACTTTTTTTCCACGGGAATGGTGAGATAGCCAGCGATTATGATGATATCGGGCCTATCTATAACCGCTATGGCTTTAGTTTTATTGCGGTTGACTACAGGGGATACGGCAAGAGTACCGGTCAACCGACCCTCGGCTCTATGCTTCGAGATGCCCGCGTTATCTTCAAGGATATCCAGCAGCTTTTGAAAGAAAACGGCCGGAATGGCCCGTTTGTCTTGATGGGGCGCTCTCTGGGCAGTGTATCTGCCATTGAACTGGCAGCAAGCTATAATGCCGATATCGCCGCCCTTATCCTGGACAGTGCATTTGCCAACACCGTTGCTCTCCTGGGGCGCATTGGCGTTCCATTATCGGGCTTGGGTGTTTCGGAAAAAGACGGCCTTATTAACGTTGGAAACATAGCTAAGGTTACAAAGCCTACACTCATAATTCATGGCCAGCACGATACCCTGATACCTCTGGTGGATGTAGAGATGCTGATGTCTTACGCCGGCGCCAGGAAAAAACAGCTTATAGTTGTGCCGGGTGCAGACCACAACGATATTGTAGCCAGGTGCGGTGAGGCCTACTTTCAGATTATTCGGGACTTCGTTATGGGTACGAGGCGAAGAAGGTTAAGGGAGAGGACGTAAGCATTTTTCTGCAGAACGGTAGTGATCAGGGGTATGGCTCAAGGCCGTTTTGTATCCTTTAGGTTTAAGGTCTTTTCACGACCCAGGAAAAATTTTAGCCAACTAAAGGCGAATTCCATGAGTTCGACGTCGTCTGTTTTTATTCTTTTTAGCAACCTTGCCGGGATGTCAAATCTCTTCAAGAATGTGCTTTCGAATACAAAACGTCGAAACATGTCCAGGTTGTAGCACGTCATAAAAGCCATCTTTCTTTTCTGTTCAAGGCTGTTTTCCATCATCCAGGGGGCTTTTCTGAGGAGGGTGTCGACCTCCACCCACAGGTCATTCATAAGGTTGAAGGTCTCAATCTCTTGATCCTTGATCCATTCCGCCACCGTCCATTCCTTGTTTTCGTTATGACCAAGGCAATGCTCGACACGATGGACAAAATAATAATCTTTTGGCCCTGATGCCGGCATGCTCCTGTCGACAGCACGCTCTAAGGGGTATGTACGGCAGGCCGTAGGGCGATCGTCATATATGCTACATCCGCCATCACCCAGGAATGGACAGGTACGTTCCTCATTATCAGCCATTTTTAACATGACCGTTGGTATGAAAGCATTGCCTTCGCCTGTAATACTGGCGTACTTATCCAGGAATTGGTCTGAGGAGATTCCCAGGCGTTTTTTCAGGCGTATGATGTCGTAGGGGTAGAGCATTATGTCGATTCTGCGGCAGCAGCGTGTGAAGCAGACTACGCCCGGATGACAGGCAAATCGAAATGTCCCTTCCCCAATCGGCACCATTCCTTCGGGGAACTCTTTTTTATCTGGCATATTAATCCTGGACAGGTTTAGACGGAGTGACTAT
>CAYSYZ010000029.1:0-16653 GCA_964435205.1 uncultured Desulfovibrionales bacterium | reverse complement strand
ATTGATCCTGGTCTATGATGCCGTTGGTCAGGCCGAATAGGGCGGAGATGCTGCCGAACGTCAGGCCTGTGGACATCATAAGGGTCGTGTACATCCCTTCTCGCTTGTTAAAACAGAATCTCTTGGTAAGCGGCCATATGCCCACAAACTTTGTAACCATTTTTACCCCGAGCAGCACGGCAATCAGCCCCAGGGCCGCGGCTACGGTTTCAAACTTGACCAGCGATCCTGCCTTCAGGAAATAGAAAGGTGTCAGCAGCGTAAAAGCTACAACCCGCATGCGCTGGGCAAGGACCCTTTCCTTGAGAAAGAATGGGGCCAGGACCATCCCGATAAGATATGCCGGCAATACCGCCTCACTCCTGGCGGTATTAGCCAATCCTCCGAGCAGGAAAAGTACGAGCAGGATGAACTTGACTTCCGGTTCGCTTATCCGGTTTCCCACCTTGCTGAAATACCAGGGCACGAATCTAGGCAGCAGCCACATGGCCAAGACGGTTATTGCAGCAAACAAGGCCAGCCAGACGTTGTAGTTGGCAAAGAGGATTCCCAAAGCCAAAACTGTGCCGATATCGTTAATAAAGCACGCCAATATGACCTTTCCAATCTCGGTGCGATTGAAGCCTGTCTCCACCATCACCGCATAGACCACGGCCACTGAGGTGGTGGAAAGGGCTATCCCTGCGATCTGTGCCTGCGGCCAGGGCCACCCTGAGATGTAATGAGCATAGGCGAGGATACCGAAAAAGGGGGCGAAGAACCCCACTGCCCCTATAGTCGTACTCGGCCAGAAATGTTTCCTGATGACAGCCGGATCGATTTCGGCACCGGCGAGGAATGTGAGGAGAATTGCCCCAACTCCTGCCAGGTAGTTTACCCAGGAAGCCGGTGCCATGCCGAGCAGGTTTCCGCCAACAGATCCAATGATAATTTCTATTAAAGCCACGGATATGGCCACGCGAATGGAGATAAGGGCAGAGGCAAGGGCAAGCCCCACCCACAGCGCAGATGTCAGCCAGATGTTTTCCACCGTCTACTAACCTCCGTATGTTGATGAACTCCCGTATTTCCAGGTCCAAAACACGGAACCCGGAAATTTTTCGCAGGAGTCATCAGCCCCAGGAGGCGTTTCTGGCGGACCCCATCGCCAATAGTCTTTTCTCGCTAACCACTTAACGGATTTTCAAAGATAGCCGACTTGCCCAGTTCCGTTTCAATCTCCAGTAGCCAGTTGTATTTGGCGATCCGTTCGCTACGACACGCTGATCCGCTCTTGATCTGACCCACCTCCCATGGCGAAAGCGAAGTCGGCCATAAAGGTGTCCTCAGTTTCACCCGAGCGGTGAGATATGACAAACCCCCACCCCGCCTTGCTCCAAAGTTGTATGGCCTCTATAGTCTTGGTCCCGGTACCGATCTGGTTCAGTTTGACCAAGACGGCATTAGTCGTCTCCTCTTTGAAGCCACAACGGGGACATTGCGCGACATCCTCCTGAAAATTCGTCAT
Source organism: uncultured Desulfovibrionales bacterium (assembly GCA_964435205.1). GTDB lineage: Bacteria > Desulfobacterota > QYQD01 > QYQD01 > QYQD01 > CAYSYZ01. The sequence goes on along the minus strand of CAYSYZ010000029.1, from coordinate 15,146 downwards.
CTCACTTAGATTCGGGTGTATTTGGCGGCTGCGATTCCAAGAGCCGAACCGAAGCTGAGGGTCTAAACCGGTAATAAGGGACCATACCGGATGGCCGGCCTCAAAGGACATAAAAAAACTCCCCCAGTTTTTTCCTGGTAGGAGTTTTCTATTTGGAATCCATCAATAACACCTCCTACCAGAACTGTTTGCTTGGTAGGAGTCATCAGCCCTTCTAGGGCGGGCTTGTGGTGGACTCCATCACCGTGTAGTAAAATTTCTCCTAAAATAGTGGATTGTTATCACCCTGTCAAGCCCATTTTCACAGGTGTAAAGCCAATATTCAGTATTAAGGCTGAAGAGGAATCCTGTAATACAGGGGTGCCACTTGAAAGGGGTTCAGAACACAGGACATCTGGGGATAGGAGTCGAAAAAGGAACGCTCAGCCATGATCTCTATTATCCCGTTAATCTTTCCCGGTGTTATTTGTCCTTTCATCCTTGCACGGACATCCTTTCCCTCAAAGCTGACCGAGGCCAAGTGAACTATATTCTTTTGAACAGTGAACTTGCCCGTAGCTGAGGTAAAGATATCTACGGGCAAAAGGGTAAAAGATGTCCCCAAAATACGGGGAGAAAATTGGATATCCTCTAACTTAAACCGTCCTGTTCCATCGTAACCATTCATGACTATTTCGCCTGATACAGTCCCCGCATTTGCAAGGCCTAATTCTTGCGAAGCAGCAACAGCACTCACCGGTACTTTTTCTAAGTGTGTTTCCATGTGCGTTTTGCTGTGCCGAAAACTTATATTACCCCCGATGGTGCCATCACCTACGAAACCCGTAAAGGAAACACCAAATTTTAGTTTAGACAGATCGCAAAAGGCAACGTATGCGGTAAGTTGCTTAACATGCAGCATCTCCTTTTCCTTATTCCTGAACTCCACCCCGTCCATGCTAATTCTGTAAAATCCTGTCTTTTTGAGACCCTCTACTGTAACGCTCAGCGGTGCATCTTTAAGTAACCTTTCGACAGAAGACCTTATTAAATCTTCGGATAATATTATCTCCCAGAAACCGACTAGAATCAACGCCAGGCACAAGGCAAGACAGGACAAGACCTGCACAGTTATCTTTAACCGCCGTTTCACCACGCGAATCCCAGATGCTATTTTCTTGGCCGTAAGAGAAGGAGATCACAGACGAGGTTTAACAGATCAGGTCTATCGAAGCTTTTCTTAACACTGACTTTTTTGACGGAAAGGGCACAGGGAGCTACCTCGAACCTGTAGAACAGATTAATTAATTCGTTCATGGTTAAGCCTTCCATTTCTAGCACCGCTTCTTCACCCATATTTCCGTCCATTTCGTAAGTCTTAGTAGGTTTCAGCGCCTTTAATTTGCTCTTTAGCCCTAGAGGAGAAAGCGTATCATCAACTACTGTAAGAATGCTATCCACCTTTGTTAAGGTCTTCTTATTCTCAATCCTATCGACCTGTGTCTTCAGTTGAACAATCTTATCTCTAAGCAGGCCAAGTTCCTCTTGATCGGTTTTGAGTTTCTGTAGTTCTGTCTTTTTGGTGTGGAGCTGTTTTAAAGTGAAAATTAAGAAACCCAGAGCCGATACGGCTATTAGCACCGCAGCGACAGCCTTGGTGGACAGAGATTTCAATCGTGTCATTAGATCCATTATCTTCTCTCTTTTGCCGACACCGTAAAGATTAGTTTGTTATCGTAGCTTCTAGAATCCGTAATTCGCACCTCATCAAACACCTTTTCAAGACTCCTTTTCCAGACTTCTATGGATTTAAGAACAGGAGCCTCTCCTTTAATCGATATACCGTTCCTATCCATGGTCAATTCGTTTACCGCTATGTCCTTAACCTTTGCCCCCGCAAGGGTTAACAATATCTCATTGGGCAGAATGCCCGCAGTCGATTCTTTATCTCTTAAAGCCTTAAGGCGTGCTTTTGCCTGATATATTGGATCGATTAACGTTTTTTCTTCTGGAAACATCGCCCTATAAGTTTTTTCCATCTCTTCCCGTATAATCGGTATTTGCTGGTGGATGGTCACAAACTTGAAGGTCATGTTAACACAGACGATAAACAGAAGCAGGCCGACCAGAAGCACGCTCAACCGGAAAGTTTTGCCCATGACTTTTGCATCTTGTTTATAGGCAAATTCTCCCCGGCGAAAATTCACTATGGGGTCATGCATATCCTGCTTAATCAAAGACAGGTATTCATCGTCACCTGGTGAGGACAGCTCGGTCAGCTTCTCCGGGGAAAAATCAGAGATTATGGAGCGCAATCCTGTGGCGGTGACAAACCGGGGATTTACCTGTAGTTTCACCGCTATTCCCAAGACTTCTTCAAGAACAGGCTTGTGTACGCAGACGGCAAGCACTGTGGTTTTTTCCCCGTTCTCGCCTATAGTAACAGCATCTACAATTATCTCATGGATATCATGAAGCATTCGACTGGCAAGTTCAAAGGGTAAGACATCTTTGACCTTCTTTATATCGTTGAAAGGAAATTCAAGTATGCGAAAGTTGAGACGCTCCAGTGGAAGATTAAGGTAGACCACTGCCGGGCCAGAAAGGTTGAGATCCGGAGAAAGGTCGGTCAAAGACACAAGCTCATAGTGCCCTTTAGATCCCTCGAAAATATAGACCTTTGCTTTATTGTTTCCCTGCCAGTCGACAAAAATCCTGCGCATCAGTATTCCTTCCAATAACAGGTAATGAAATGGCCACCCCTATAAACCTGTGACGTTTCGACTATCCTTTTTACTCCCTCACATTTACCGGTTACCTGGATAAAGTAAGCATCGCTACGTGCACTAATGCGACCTTGCAGTGCGATTCCAATCGTTTCCATACCGCTTACCTGTGTAATTTGAGCGGGGTTATCAAATGGGGTACGGCTGCGGTAGCTGATTATCCTGTCCGCAAGCTCTGCCGTAATATCCTCATGGAGACCCATAAGAACCTCCTTTGAGGCTGTATTGATATTAACCATGCCATCCCCCCAGATCGTTAGAAAAGGGCGTAACCTGGCATAAATTCTTTCATCTATCCCCTTGATCAAGAGAAGTTCGTCGAGCTTGACCAAAAAATCGTCTTTTGCCTCCTTTTCTCCATGCGGGTATCGGTTCTCCTTGTCGGGGTCTATCCAGTCAATGACCGCGTCAGCCGCACTTATGTCCAGGTCCAGATTACGTAGGAGCCTGACAAATCCCAGATAAGCCCCTTCGTTAGGGAGGCCATTGGTATATACCAAGGTATTGATATTAAATTTAGCGCTTTCGTCTTCAATATGCGCCATGATTTGGTCATATCTTTCCCGGCCACTAACATGGACAGGCTTAAGAGGTATTTCGATCTCCCTGGTTATTTCCACCGGTGTTTCTTCATTTTGATGTTCCTGGATAAATTTTGTAACGTAGGGAACGGCGGATTTTGCTGCGATAGCCAACCTCTGCGAATCCTGCCAATTATAAAGAGTACCCGTAGCCAAAAAGATGCCATAAGCAAACTCTATCACCATAGTAGTCAACAAGACCACAACTAGCAGGACCACTACCAATACTGTTCCTCTTTGGTCACGGACGTGTGACAATGTTAATCGATCCTTTCCTTCTAAAGCCTTTTCCCCGCGCGCGGCAATGCTACCTCAGTGAGGGTTATGGCCCGCTTTCCGATCGATGCACCAATACTTATTCTGATCTGCCCAGGAAGGCCGCCATTTTCCAAGGCATCCCATGTCCTGATCCACTCACCTTGAAACGGCACTTCAACGGTAAAAGATTCAATTCCTTCAAGAAATTCGGTTGAGATGTTGTCTTTTTCGCCAGCATAAAACTGGGGAAAGTCTTTGAAAAGCGTCAGCTTTTTGCCGTTCTGTGCCGCACGGTAGGAAACCATGGCAACTCCAGGCCGAACCGAGCAAAATGTGCTAAAAGTAATCTTAGATGCCTGCTGTCCGTAAAAATCCCGGTCTTCGATCTTGAATGCATTCTCCACCCGACTCTTTGGATCAAAATAAGTTGCTTCAATCTCTCGCCTCATAATGTCCAGACAGTTCCTCACCTCTTCCAGCTTCAGTACCGTATTGTCCATTTCCTGAGAGGCCCGGTGGGAAAGAAAGAAGGCCCGGTAAGTAACAACCAGTATTACAGAGATCAGGCTAAAGGCAATGAGTACCTCAATTAGTGTGAATCCCCTACTTGAATTTCTGCCCTGGAACAAATCCATAAACGGTGATAAATTCCCGGTCTTTTTGTACTGTAATCGTAGCCTGCGCAATGTCTGACTGGGGTATGTCTGCAATGATGACTTCATAAGAATAGTCCTCATAGGGATCAGAAAATTTGCCCTTTTTCGCTTCCGGTTTCTTTTCCGTCTCGCGGTAAAGATCCTCAGCCAGGTTCGTAGCTACAGTAATAGTTTCATGGCGTGCAGCAACGTCCAAATGATAGTTGAGAGTGCAAAGAACAGTAACCAATAACCCTCCGATAATAGCGATGGCTACCATGACCTCGAGAAGAGTAAAGCCTCTCAGGTCCGGTTTTTTTTCACTACTACCCGACCGCTTAAGGGATTTAGAATAACTCTCCATTTCTCACCCGCTTCGGAAAAACTCAGTTCTATATTCTCCTGGGCACCCAGACTGGTGATGCGAACTATCACCTTCCCGGCACGCACGCTGCCCAGACTTGGAGTAAAAAGCTGATCCAATGTGATAAAAGATTTCTCTTCTTTTTTTTCGCCCAGGGTCGTCCATGAGATAACTTTATTTTCCAGATCAACGGTCAGATCAATGTCCTCTTTCTTGGTGACAGCAGCAGCACTGAGCTGTCTGAGAGCCGAAGCCGTTTTATGAGCATCCTTCCTGGCCCTATTTAGAGAAATGAGCGAAAAGGAAGGCATAGCCAGAGTAAAAACAAAAGAAAGAATGGCAAGTACCAGGACCAGTTCGAGAAAGGTAACCCCTTTTTTACTCGAGGTTCCAGTTAGCAATGTCCGCATCCTTGCCTTCTCCTCCTGATTTTCCATCGGCACCATAACAAATGATATCAAAATCTCCCTGTACCCCAGGAGAGAAATAAACGTAGGGATTTTTCCAGGGATCTCGAGGTATCTTTTTCTGCTCCAGATAACCACCTTCTCGCCAGTTCTGGGGAATGTCTCCCGTAGTCGGCTTTTCTACCAGAGCCATTAAGCCCTGCTCTGTGTCAGGGTAAAAGCCATTGTCCAATTTAAAGAGTTTCAGTGCGGTTTCAAAATTCCTAATCTGTGCCTTGACCTGCGCTATGCGCGCATCATCAGTCCGGCCCATCATTCTTGGCGCTACAATGGCTACAAGAAGCGTCAGGATGAAGACAACAACGATTATTTCCAGTAGAGTAAAGCCTCTTCTATTCAGCAATAAATCCTGAACCAAAAACTTTTCTTTCACACTCTCCTCCATGTTACAAGGTAATCCTGCGAGTACTTAAGAGGGGCTCACGATGACACCCATTGATCCATCTTTAATGATAATTCTTACCAATAGGTTCTTGCAGGGTAGCAAATAAGTTGAAGGAGATGGTACGGATTTCCAATTTACTCTTTCACGTAAAATGTCCATCAAATCCTTTGATTCTGTGGAAATTTTCATTTCCGACAAATCTCCTTTTTCGCTGTAATGTATTTCTATCGTGGCCACCTTCCCGTCCAGGGATGATCTGGTTTCTGCATCGATGGTCTCTTCAAGCAGAATATGGACCGCCGACTTTGCAGCCCGGGAATAATGGCGACTCTTCATAAGTCGCATTTGCCCGTCCACGTAGCTTTTGAAAAACATCTGCTGCTGCCGGACCTTGGCCTCCCCGGTTTGCCGTATTGCTTCGACCCCCTTAACCGTACTCGGTTTCTGGCCGCTTGTATTTTCTTTCTGTTCTGGCGTACCTACATCCGGCTCAGACTCTGAATCTGCGCTATCCACCGGCTTTAAATCCTCTGGCGTCGATTTGTTCTCCACAGCCGTCTTATGAAAAGCCACGTCCGGTTTTTTCTGCCGGGCCGAAGATTGCCCCGCTTCGCTGCAGGAAAAAGATACTATGTCTACTGCAAGACTGCCCGGAGGCATCGGGGAGACTTTTATAAACACCTTTCCCCCCAACAGAAAAAAGGCACATAAATGGGCGACCGTTGAAATGGCAAGGGCTATGATAAATCCTGTTTTCTCACCATGTCCGGAAAATTGCGCGGCTTTGTTCATCTTCTACTTTATCATCTGATTTAACTGAAATATTGGTAAATGTATGGCAAAGACGATAAATGCCACTATAAGACCCATAACGAGTATAAAAACCGGTTCAATAAGTGAGACAAATCGTTGCGTCCTGGCTAAAAAATCCTGTTCATATCTCTGCGCGGCCTTATCCAGGACCTCGGCGATCTTGCCGCTTTTTTCTCCGGTATTAACTAGCTGGATAAAGGTTGGGGGAAGGCCCTGCAGCGACGTGCTGAGACTTGCGCCTTCAGAGACCATTTTTTGCGCCTTTAGGATCTTTTCCTCTAAATGGGCATTAGAGAGCGTCCGGGCGGCCAGACGGAGCGCATTTAGATGAGATACACCGCCCATGAGCAAAAAAGACAGGACCCGGGCAAGGCGGCCATAGTAGAGACTCTGGAAAAGACCGCCGGGTAAACGCAATATAAGCCGGTCAATGGACTGTTTATACCGGGATAACGCCTTTCTTATTGGCATGAGACAGACCAAAGCCAGCCCCACGAGTAACCACCAATAACTGTGCAGGGCCTGGCTTATGGCCAGCAGTATCCTGGTAATAAGCGGCAATGCAGCTTGGTTGGCCTCAAAAATTACAGCCAGTTTTGGAATGACAAACGTGAAAAGGAAGGCAACTACAACAAAACTTACCCCGATCATGATAAACGGATAGATAAGAGATGCCGTGAATTTGCTTTTCAGGTTGTGCTGCCTCTCCAGAAAGTCAGCCAGATTTGACAATACCTTGTTTAAATGCCCTCCGGCCTCCCCCGCTGCGACCATGGCAATGTAAAAATCTGGAAATATATTTCGGTGTTCCTCAAGGGCTTTGGACAGGGTTTTCCCCTGCACAATGTGTTCCTTGAGCGTAACCAGCGTTTGCCGCCAGAGGCCTTTATGCTCTCGGGCTAAAGACTGAACTGCTTCTGTAATGGGCACTCCGGCTCCTAGCAGGATGGCTAATTGGCGGGTAATATTGGGCAGCCAGGATTTATCCGCATACCTGAAAAACCGCCTTTTAGTAGGCGTTACTTCGTTAATGCCCTTAACAAAATAGCCTTCCTCTTTAAGCCTGCGGATGGCGTCCTTTGAACTATCGGCTTCAACCGTGTTTTCGGCAGATGTACCGTCCTGACGATATGCCCGGTAAGTAAAAAAGGGCATACACTAAGTCTCCATCTCGCTTCTTTGCGTCACCCGTAGCACCTCTTCCAGCGTAGTGATACCCCGAGCGACTTTTTTCAACCCCCCCGCTCGAAGAGTCATCATCCCTTGTTTGATAGCGTAATTCTTTATAGTCTTGGCGTCCACCTTGCTGGCTATCAGTTCTCTGATCTCGTCATTAATAGTCAAAAGTTCAAAAGCGCCGGTCCGTCCATAGTATCCAGTACCCTTACATAGTTCGCATCCCATGCCCCTGAAAAGTTTTTCCAGATCCTGATTAAAATAGGACCCCTCAACCTCCGAAGGAGGGTAGGATTTTCGGCAGTGGGGACAAATAACCCGCACCAGCCTCTGGGCCAGAATTCCGATGAGAGACGAAGCCACCAGGAATGGCTCCACTCCCATGTCCAACAATCTTGTGATAGCTGAAGCGGCATCATTGGTATGAAGGGTACTGAGAACCAGGTGACCAGTAAGAGAGGCCTGCACCGCTATCTGTGCGGTCTCAGCATCACGTATTTCACCCACCATTATCACATCTGGGTCCTGCCTGAGGATGGACCTCAGCCCCGAGGCAAAAGTGAGGCCGATTCTGGGATTTACTTGAATCTGACCAATACCTTTGACCTGATATTCGACAGGGTCTTCAACTGTAAGGATATTCCTTTCCCCGTCGTGGATTTTGTGAAAGGCTGCATAAATAGTTGTGGTTTTTCCGCTGCCGGTGGGACCGGTAACCAGTATGATCCCGTTCGGTCCCCGCAGGGCCTCTTCAAAGCGCTTGACGTTATCCTCGTCCAGCCCTATTTCGTCCAACCCCAGGATCCCCCCCCGCCTGTCCAGGAGGCGAAGAACAATCCGTTCCCCGTATATTGTAGGGATCAGAGAAACCCTTACATCAATATCCCTACCTCCGATGAGCAGTCGCATTCGACCATCCTGTGGCAGGCGCTTTTCTCCTATATCGAGCGAGGCCAGTATTTTTACCCGGTTGATAAGGGCATCCTGAATGATTTTGGGTGGATTCAAGACCTGCCGGAGGATTCCATCGATACGCATCCGTATTTCCAGTTCATTTTCGTACGGTTCAATGTGTATGTCGCTGGCCCTTTCCTTCACCGCCTGCTGCAATAAGGCGTTAAGCAGCCTGATGATAGGGGCATCCTCGACCAGGTCGAGAATGTCTCTCGGCCTCTCAAACTCCATGGCCACCGTTGAGAGATCTTCCTCGGCAATACTGCTCATGACTTCCGATGCGGATCCTATCTGCCCGTAAAATTTGTTGATAGCATCTAATAGGGTGTCTGCGGGAGTTTTTAATGGCCTGCCTTCGGTCCCGAACTCTAGTGCCAGTTCCTGGAGGGCCAAAATGCCGTTGGCATCCGTTATCGCGGCCAAGAGTACGCCATCTTGTACTCGCAACGGTAAAATCCGGTTGCCTTTGCTGAAGGAAAGGGGAACCTTTTTCAAAAGGGCAAAGTCTACGTCACCATCAGCAATTGCGTTGAGAGATTCCATCACTTTTTTGTTTCGTAGACGGGTTTCGCCGTCTCCACTGCATCCAGTGCACTGAACCGCTTCAGTGCCCCGGATACAGCCAGTCCCAGTGGAAGTTTGATGTGGTACACTCTTTCATTTTCTCGGGCGTCGATTATTTCGGCCCCTTGAGCCGTAATAGTGTCTCGGGCCTTCTCGGCAGATACATCCACCTTGAATTTTATGAGGACTTCACCCAGGATGTAGTCCTGGCCAAGCATTGCGAACTCCTCCTTTTTATCACCGGTGAGCTGCCCAAGTTTCTCCGCATCCTTTACGATGTGCGGCGTAAGGAAAACCAGGAGGTTGGTCTTTGTTTTCGAAGTGCTCTTATACTTGAAAAGCCAGCCCAATACCGGCAGGTCACCAAGTAATGGAACTTTATATACGTTCTCGTTCTTCCTTTCCTGCATGAGTCCGCCGATAACTACGGTCTCCTTATCCTTAACCACAACCGAAGTCCTTGTAGCCCGTTTGGTTGTAGTTGGTCCTACACTGATCAATATTTCATTAGGGGCTGTTTTTACTGCTGAAATTTCCTGGTACAGGTCGAGCCTCACGTAGTCACCCTCGGTGATGTGCGGCGTAATTTTCAAGGTTATACCCACGTCTTTTCTTTCCACGGTACTGAATACGGACAGCGTGCGCGACGGATCGGACTCCCTTCTAGTAATGAAGGGAACATTTTCCCCTACGATGATCTCAGCGTCCTTATTATCCGACGTCAATATCTGGGGTGTAGACAATACGTCAACAACTCCTTTGAACTCCTGCAGGCTGAAAAGCGCCGCAAACCCGGGTATAGTAAGGGTGCTTGTAGTCCCGTCCGATTTATTTATCGGAACATTAAGGTAGTTACCCATGCCCCCGGCCGTGAATCCACTAAGTCCGGTCAGGATGGACTGCAGGGCGGTCGTATCAATGGCGCCAAAGCCACCAATGGCAATGGGTTCTCCCCTGTGTTTACCCACTGCCCTCCACTTGGTACCGACATCTTTTAGACGATCAATAGAGGCCTCAAGTATCATGGCTTCCACAAAGACCTGCCTCGGCCGCTGGTCAAGCTGCTTTATAACCTGTATCAGATTTTGATAATCTGCCGGCGTGGATACAATCACCAAGGAGTTCGTCGTCTTATCAAATGTGATGTTTACCGAATCTGGCGCCCCGAAGGGTTGCACCTTCCCGGCTGGTCCTGCCGTCTTACCGGAAGCCTGCGTCGACCTGACTATTTCCTGAAGGACCTTTGACATCTCCTCAGCATTGGCATTTTCAAGAAAATAGACATTGACGCGATTTTGTGTTGATACAGGTGGAACGTCAATAAGTAAAATAAAACTCTTTATTTTTCCCCTGGCTGCGGCATCTCCGTAAACGATGATGGCGTTTAACCTTGGCGCCGGTACTATTTCGACGTTGTCAGACAATTCACGGCGATTCTTGGACCTTTGTCCTACCATCTCATTGAGCAGACCGGACACCTCTTCCGCATTGGCATGCTTCAAGGGTATGATTTCCAGATCACTTCTTAAAACCGGCTGATCGATGATTTCGATTATGGAGATAATCTTTTCGATATTCAATCCGGAGTCTACAACCAGGAGGAAGTTGCCAGGACTAAAAGCAGAAATATAACCATCCTTGGAAATTACGGGCTGCAGAAACCGCAAGGCCGTATCTACCGCCAGGTTTTTTATGCTAATCAATCTTACTACGTAACTTTCGTTGATCGTGCCCGGTTCAGCCGTTACATGCAAACCCTTCTGTTTGGCTTCACCGGAAGGAATAATCTTATAGGTATCGGATTTCACCGGCAGCAGGGTGAATCCTTTCAACTCCAGGACAGACAGGAAAAGGTTATACAACTCGTTCTTGGTCAATTTTGAAGGGGCAAAGATCGTGGCCTTTCCCTTGACCCGGTCGTCAAAAATAAAGTTTTTGCCGGTAATCTCGCTGGTAAATTTGATGAAACTGGAAAGATCCACATCCACAAAGTTTACAGTGACTGTACCCTGTCTTCCCCCGGAAGGATGTGCCAGGGCCGCAGGCACAAAAACCATGAGAAAAATATAAAGGACAACTGTTTGGGCAATTTTATGGCGCATCAGATTACCTCTACGTTCAGCCTATTGCATCTGATAAGTAAGTTTCATTCTCTTGCCTGCCCTCATTATACCTACGTCAACACTATCCAGACCTCGCAGGGCATTCAAGGCCTGAAGGACATGCTCGGGCTGGCTGATATTGTAATCATTTATCCGCAAAAGAATGTCATCGTTTCGGAGTCCCAGACTGGCATATATGCCGCCGGGCTCGACCTCTTTAAGGATAAAACCTTCAGATTTCCCATCAACGGTATTTGCTAAAAGGCGGGCCTCAGTCATCAACTTGGTTGGATTGTCGAACGCATCCAGTATTTTCTCCCGTGCCACCAAAAATTCCTTCTTTCCTAACTGCTTCGCAATGTCTGGTGATGAACCTGCATAAAGCGGTTTTTCACACTTATCCACGAGGTATAGTTTCCGCAGCCCCCCACCTGGCATCCTGACCACAGCCTCTTTTTTCTCTACACTTTCCAGTGTACCGATACCAAGAACAGGTTGGCCGGGTCTTACCACCTCCTGCCGACCTGAACCATCGGTTATGATGGCGCAGCTTAACGTTTCCAGTCCGGCCACAATCCCGATAAGGGAAAGATCTGAACTGCGCTGGGAACCCGAAGAAAAGGCAGGTTGTTTATAGGCTAACGGTTTCAGTTCAACCTCGGGCAGACCAAATGGGTTATTCTTCACGGCCGGGGCGTAATCCTCGAGGTGACGGAGCCTGGCTGAATGGGGCGCATTTTCCCGGGGGTCAGCAGGTGCTTGTCGCATTCTTACCTTTGCCGTGATTATGTCACGCGCAAAAACCAGGCAGGCCAGTACCAGAAGTACAAACAAGACAACATTCAGCACAAATCTGTACCGGGTCAGAAAACTGTACACGGAGTTCATGTCCGAGGTTCAACGCAATTATTAGGCCATATAGCACCGTACCCAGTGGTCATGCAGAACGACTTGTTATTACTAAATATTTTTTAGCCACCCCAGTTAGCCAATCCCGGAGAATTCAACAGAATGGGATTTATGGCTGCAGGAATTTTGACACCTCAAGTCTCATTCCTAACGCTCATCAAACACAGGCCGTCATTTCCTGCCGGAACCGTAACGGGGCACAAGTATTAAGAGATCTGGGTATCCCCATCAATTTTTTTTGTTAAAGATTTTGAAGATCCTTCCGATAAGAACCATGACTATGTGGAAAAAGAAAGGTGAACCTGGGATTGCCGATATCCCGCAGGGTGTTTAGGGCATTTCCAGGTACTTCGTCCCGGAATAGAAAAGCATCCCATTTAGCGAACTGAAATTACAAAATATAAAAGGAGGGTCCTCCCATGAAGAGATTGATAGTTGTATTGATGCTCCTGCTTTCCCTGGGTGCGTTATCCATTCAGGGCTGCGGGGGTGGAAGTAGCGGCAGTAGTAGCGGTGGTTCCGGTGGTGTGAGCGGAAGTGGAAGTTAAAGTAAAATTTCCGGCAGATACGATATCCCGGCAGATGAATTGGGACTACCATGTCCCATGCCATCTATTTGTTTTTCCGCAAGGAGGTTTTATGCTATGAAATCTTTAAAGAAGATATTTTTAAAAGTAACTGTAATGGCCGTGGCCATGTTTTTCATTTACGGCCCGGGGTATGCGGCACTTACCCCCAGTGCAACGTACACCGTCAAGATCTATCCTATCGCCTCAAACGGAACCCAGGGTTCAGTGGCCGTGTCCACGACTGCCGTGGCCGATGCGAACGGAAAGATATCCTTTTCCCTGACGGGAGTCCCCCTCTCCGATAGCGGCTATAATTTCATCCTGATAGAAGTGCAGGATTCTAACGGCACCACCGTCAGGCGCTCCCTGGCGCCTGCCCCGTCTTCCGGCTCGACAACCAGCCTGGGGGTCTCACCGGTGACCGAGGCGCAAACAGAAGCCATACTCTCCGCCATGCAGGCCGCAGGAAGCGACGACCCCATTATGGTACTCTTCGGGTTTACCCTGGTACGTTCAGGCGGTTATAGCGACGACGACGTCACCCATCTCGGCAACATGGCCAAAACATGCGTCCTTTCAGGGTTTAACACATATCTCGAGGGTGAAATAGGCGCCGTCAAAATGGCAACCTTCAGATCGGCCGTACAGTCGCGGCTCGGTCAGTACACGGCAAAGATAAAGGATGCCGTCGACAGTATCACGAATGAGGCTACCGCCAAGGCCTACCGCGGAGAGGCCTCCGCCCTCCTTTCGCAGCTTCTCATAGATTCTGCTGCTGCCGCAGGGTTTGACCCCAGCCTTATTAACGCCGCCATGGACGCCATGAGGGACTACGCAGAGCAGTATCTCAGCAATAACGCCATGTCTGATGCCACCGAACAGTCTATAGAGTCCATTATGGGTGGTACATATCAAAAGATAAGGGCGGAAGCGGTCAGAAAAAAATACACGTCTGCGCTTGCGGCCCTTGATGCATCTGAAAGTCAGGTCACCAGGATGAATGCAGCCATAACCACGCTATCTGACGCCATGCAGTCGGCATTTGAGCAATTCGAAACTCTCTTTGGTGATGAAACGCTCGCTACACAAGCTGAGATCGAGGCCGCTTACACCATCATGAACAACACCATGCAAACGGCCTTTTCCAACTTTATGGCCGGTTGCGCCTCCACAAAAGCTGAGATAGACGACATGGTCGCAGCCATGAAAACCGGATTCTGCGGTGGGGATGCCGGGGCTCAGGCGCAGATTGACTCATTCAAGGACCCAAATACGGACGACGACTATAGCGATGGCATGTTTTGTTTCCGCGATATGGGAGGAAACGTAAGGTACTGGCCCATACCCCTGGTCGTAGCGGTAAGCTGGGTGGCCTCCAACTATCCCGATGACTTTACCTACACCCGTGATACTGATGAAAACCTCCATGCACCGGAATTTATGAACTGGCTGGACAGCGATTGTAATCCCGGCAACGGCGTTGATAAACACCGCCACGATTTCAGCGGTGGCTTCGGGATGCCGAACGCGCTCGCGGCCATATTCGGCATCCAGGAGGATCTGGAAATAATAAAAAACAGGAGATGGGCCGGAGAGATGGCCGCCTCAGCGGACATGGCCCTAGCCGCGTACAATGCCCTCGCCGCGGCTGACAAGGCTGAAGCGGATGCTTTTATCGCAGGCGGACCAGGCGGACTGGCCTTGGGTAAGGCCTTCGACCTGGAAATCATTGCGGCCGAGGATACGGCAGCAGCGGATGACGCACAGGGGGTAAACGCCGCAAACTGCAACCACGTCAACGATATGCCCCCTTATACTACATCGGCTGAAAGAAAGGGGCTGGAAGACCTTATGCTCCAGAGGATAGAGGAAAGGAAAACCGCCATAGGCCCGGCAGGGATTACCGCTACCCAGAAGCAGGCCATGATAGATGCACTGACCATGCCTGATCTTTAATACGAGTAACTCTGGTTACAAGCCGCAGGGCAAAAAACCGCTGCCCTGCGGCTTTTTTTGTTGCTCCGGCCCGTCAGATCACTTTTTCTTTCTCATCCGTACGGCGGTAAAACCATCCGTCCCGTGCCGGTGGGGGTAGGTGCGCAAGAAATTATCTTCTCCTAGCAGCTCGGCGGCCTTTTCAGGCAGTACGGATTTTGGGTCCTCTATCTCGAATTCCGGATGATGGGCAAGGAAACTTCTTATGACGTCTTCGTTTTCCTCCGGTTCCAGGCTACAGGTAGCATAGACCAGGATGCCTCCCGGCTTAAGAAGCGGCGCTGTTTCGCCTAGAAGACGTCCCTGGCGTTCAGCCATGCGCGGGAGGTCTTCCACCTGGCGGCGCCATTTGATGTCCGGATTACGGCGGATGACGCCCAGCCCCGTACAGGGGGCATCGATCAGGATACGATCAAATCTTCCCCCGCCTAAGTCTGCCAGTGACCGGGTAACATCCTTCTTGATCATCTCGATATTCAGAATGCCAAGGCGCTGCATGTTTTCTTTTAGCCGCTCCAGGCGTCCTCCGTGGATATCCAGGGCCAGGATGCGTCCAAGGTTACGCATCATCTGAGACATATGCGTGGTTTTTCCCCCTACTCCGGCGCA
>CAYSYZ010000028.1:0-16712 GCA_964435205.1 uncultured Desulfovibrionales bacterium | reverse complement strand
GATTTTCGACGATATGCGCAGAAAAGCCTTTTCACCGCTGAGCACGCAGAGTCCGTAACCCGCAACGTAGGGGCGCTGCTTGCTGCGCCCTTATTGGGCAGGGCAAGCCCTGCCCCTACGCCAACCTCCGCGGTCTCTGCGGTAAAACCCACAAAAAGGATGATAAAAAAGCCGGCGACTCGTTAAGGCAAAAGTGAATGGCGCTTCACTTTATCCTTGACAAGGGCGGGTTACTAATATTATGATCATGCGGTAATTGTTGTCTTTTAGTGGCGCGACGGAAGGTCAGAAGAAAACCGGACAAACGTTTCGGGAATCCTATCCGCCTCAGGTGGGAAGATATGATATTTTTAGTGGTGCCTGGTTTATGCCGCCATTTGCGTTATACGTTATTCGAATAACGATTAACAAATAACGATTATGTCCATCATTCCAGTATTCCATTGTTCCAATATTCTAATTGGGGCAAAGTCAGAATAAATTAATCATAATGGAGGAAGGAAGAAAATGGGAGACAATGTATATGTAATAGGTCACAAGAGCCCGGACACGGATACTGTATGCTCGGCTATTGTCTATGCCAAGATAAAGGGCTATACACCGGTTACCCCGGGGCCGATCAACGAGGAAACGGCCTTTGTGCTGAATAAGTTCGGCGTGCCCGTACCGCAGGAACTGGGCAGCGCCGAGGGGAAGAAGCTGGTGCTGGTGGATCATAACGAGGCCACCCAGTCTCCGGATGACATCGATAAGGCGGAAATCATTGAGATTATCGATCATCACAAGGTGAATTTTTCCAATCCCAACCCCATCGCCATACTGGTAGAGCCGGTGGGGAGCACGGCCACCATCCTGGCCAAGAAGTATAAAGAGATCGTGGCCAGGGATAAGGCCATGGCCGGTATCCTGCTCGGTGCGCTCCTCTCTGATACGGTGGTTTTCAAGTCACCTACCACGACCCAGGAAGATAAGGACGTGGCTGCGGAACTGGCCAGGATAGCGGGTATTGACGATATCCTGTCGTTCGGCATCGACGTTAAAAAAGCCAAGGCCAACATATCGGATAAGCCCATCAAGGACGTCATCTTTGCCGACTTCAAGAATTTCGATTTTGCCGGTAAAAAGGTGGGTATCGGGCAGACCGAGGTGGTGGATATAAAGGATGTGTACGATCGCGCTTCTGAGGTCGTGGATTTCCTCAAAGACCTGAAGGCCAAAGAAGGCTATGAGATGGTCATTTTCATCGCCACGGACATTATAAAGGAAGGCTCTGAGCTGTACTTCGCCGGTGACAAGGGCAAGATCGAGAATGCCTTTAACACCACAGCCGGCGACACCTCAGTCTATATCCCCGGCCTTATGTCCCGTAAGAAACAGGTCGTCCCGGTAGTAGAAAAGGTATTCTAAATCTGCGGAAAAAGTCATGGGGTAAAGGGATACCCGGGACGGGTATCCCTTTACTTGTTTTTTCCCTTTGTGTATATATAAAGGGCGGAGGGTTTAAATGAACAGTTCCGGACTCCGGATATTTCTCATGCGATTGGCACTATGCGCTATCTTTGCCCTTGTCTTCTCACGCCTCTTTCCCTTTCTGCGAAAAGGAACCTGGGCCGCAGTGGGGATGGGGGGGGCCCTGCTCGGTTTTACCTACCTCCTTGAATATGCCCGCAAAAAAGGTAAATAAGTCAGATTCACCGCTGGCTGATGGCTCATGGCTGATGGCTCATGGCTGATGGCTGGAAGCCTAAACAACCTGGCTACGATTCTCCTCCGATTTTGAAAAACCTTGCCTAAGCATTCAATTATTGTTAGATTGCCTCTTACGGTTGATATAACTGGTATTTCCTGCTATTGGCTTGAGATGAGGCGGGCGGCAAAAGACCTTGCTGTATTATCCGATAAACTTAAACATTAGAGACAAGCGATGCCTGGTAGTCGGTGGCGGCAAGGTCGCCGAACGAAAGGTTGAAACGCTCCTTTCCGGAGGTGCAAAGGTTACGGTTATAAGCCCGGAGATTACCTCCGATCTCCGGGATCTGCTGGAGGCGAAGAGAATAATCTATGAGGCCCGGGATTACCGGCGTGGGGACCTGCAGGGGGTATTTTTGGTCATTGCCTGCACGGATGACCCGGCGGTTAATGCTGCGGTAAGCAGTGAGGCCGAAGAGAGAAGCACCCTCTGCAACGTTGTCGATAAACCGGACTTGTGTAATTTCACCGTTCCTTCCATGGTAGTGAGGGGAGATCTCCTGATTACCATTTCTACGGGGGGCAAGAGTCCGGCCCTGGCCAAAAAACTGCGGCGGGAGCTGGAGGAGGCATACGGCCGTGAATATGCCGGCTTTCTCCGTATCATGGGGGCGGTGAGGCCAAGGGTGCTGGCTCAGGGCAGGACGCAACCGGAGAACGAGGCCATCTTTAACCGTCTGGTGTATTCGGAGCTACTGGATTGGATCCGGGACGGTGACCGGGAGCGCATTGACCGTTTTTTGCAAGAAGTCTTAGGGCCGGAGTTTGGACTCTCGAACCTTGAGATAGAAACCTGATGGCTCATGGCTGATGGCTCATGGCTGATGGCTCATGGCTCATAGCTGATGGCTCATGGCTGATGGCCGGAGATCTGAAAGCTGAAGGCTGGAAAAAATGAACGTCATTCTTTTTAAACTGACCTTGTTCTTATATCTGGCTGCAACATCGGGTTACCTGGTTTATATAATATCCCAGAAAAAACCGGCGGCGCGGGTGGCGCTGGGAGTGGCTATGGCCGGGTTCTGCCTGCACACAGCGGCCATCACGGTTCGCTATTATGAGGCCGGTTATGCCCCTATTACGAACCTGCATGAATCGCTTTCGTTTTTTGCCTGGGCGGTCATAGGCAGCTATCTGTACATCCAGTTACGATACCAGGTAAAGAACCTGGGTGCCTTTGCCACCCCGATAGCCACTTTTTCCATGCTCGCCTCTTCCATTCTTCCCAAGAAGATAATGGCCCTGCCTCCTGTCCTCAAGAGCTTCTGGTTGCCCATACATGCCACGGTTTCTCTTCTGGCTTATGGCGTTCTGGCGGTGGCCGCCTGTGCCGGCATCATGTACCTGATACAGGAGCGCCAGATCAAGAAGAAAAAGTTTGGGGCTTTTTACCGCCGCCTGCCCTCGCTGGAGGTCCTGGATGCCATCAATTACCGTTGTTTGAGCATCGGCTTTCCTCTTCTGACCATAGGAATAATAACCGGTTCGTTTTGGGCCGAACAGGCCTGGGGTGCACACTGGCAGTGGGACCCGAAGGAAACCTGGTCGCTCGTGAGCTGGTTGTTCTATGCGGCCCTTCTTCATGAGCGCCTGGCGGTAGGCTGGCGCGGCAGACGGGCGGCTATTATGGCTATCATCGGCCTGGGGGCCCTGCTTTTTACTTTCCTGGGAGTGTCCCTGCTGCTCAAAGGGTTACATACATATGCCGGATGGGGTATCTAGCCTGAACATACTTCTGATCGGTCTGAACCACGTGACGGCGCCGGTCGAGGTCAGGGAGCGCCTGACTTTTGGTGGCGATATCGAGAAGCCTTTTACCCTGATACGTAAAATTCCGGTGATCAAGGACTTCTTGTTCCTTTCCACATGCAACCGGGTCGAGGTTTTAATGACCACCTCCGATGCAGCCAGTGCGGAACGGGAGATAAAGAGTCTCCTTACGGAGTCAAACGGTATACCGCCAGGTGCGTTTGAAAACTGCCTCTACGTTTACGAGGGAGATGAAGCGGTTAAACATTGGTTCCGGGTGGCCTCCAGTCTGGATTCCATGGTTTTAGGCGAACCGCAGATACTGGGGCAGATCAAGGGTGCCTACCGCCAGGCTGCGGGACAAAAGACGTCCGGAGTCATACTCAACCGTCTCTTGCACCGGACCTTTTCTGTGGCCAAGCGTGTGCGTACAGAAACAGGCATCGGCAGCCAGGCTGTTTCGGTGAGTTTTGCCGCGGTCGAGCTGGCACGGAAAATATTTGCTGACCTGAAAGGGAAAAGGGTCATGCTGATGGGAGCCGGCGAGATGGCCGAACTGGCGGCTGAACACCTTCTTTCCAATGGAGTGGCGGAGATCGTGGTTGCCAACCGCACCCTGGAGCGTGCCATTCAGCTTGCGCAAAGATTCAACGGCAGGGCCATTTCCCTGGATGAGGTATACGACGAGCTGTCAAAGGTGGACATAATCATAAGCTCTACCGGAGCACCTGGCCTGGTAATCCATCATGACAATGTAAAGGGTGTCATGCGTGCCCGCAGGAATCGTCCTCTTTTCCTCATTGACATAGCCGTTCCACGGGATATTGATCCACGCACAAACGAGATAGACAATGTTTACCTCTATGATATAGACGACTTAAACGGGATTGTGGATCTGAATAAGGCGGAACGGAGGAAGGAAGCGCTAAGGGCTGAAACTATTGTCGAAGAGGAGACCATTAAATTTAATTACTGGCTCAGGACCTTAGATATTACTCCCATAATAGTATCCTTGCGCGAGAAGGCAGAACAGATCAGACTTAAGGAGTGCCAGAAGACCCTATCCAATATTGATTCTTTCACCCCGGAACAGGAAAAGGCTATCCATGTCTTGACCACATCTATTGTGAACAAGTTACTTCATGACCCCATGACTTATCTCAAGAGAAAAAGCAGAAGAGGAAACAGAGATACTTATCTCGATTTCGCCCGTCAGATCTTCAACCTCTCGTGCCATAGGCAGATTCGCCAGGGCGAAAATGGCGAACTGGCAGATACGGAGGAGGAGTAATGGGTTGGGAGGAGGGTTTCGAGTTGCGAGTTACGAGTTTTTTAGCACGAAACCGCAACTGGAAAGCTGATAGCTCATGGCTCATGGCTCATAGCTCATAGCTCTTAGCTCTTAGCTCTTAGCTCTTAGGTTTTAGCCATGAGCTAGATGCAGCGAGGAGGGAGATTAATAAATATGGCGGACATAATCGATATAGAAAAGCGATTAAAAGATGAAAAGAAAAAACGGGGAGAACTG
The DNA here is from genome assembly GCA_964435205.1 of uncultured Desulfovibrionales bacterium. GTDB lineage: Bacteria > Desulfobacterota > QYQD01 > QYQD01 > QYQD01 > CAYSYZ01. The sequence continues at coordinate 11,686 of CAYSYZ010000028.1, read as the reverse complement.
GAAAAGGTAAAGAAGGTTTCTTTGCTCAGAAAGTTTATCGAATGTACCCAGTGCATGCTCAGATGCGTCAAGTGCGGTACCCAGATGGATCTGCCGGAAGCGGTCAACCGCGACATCAGTATACCGTACCGCTTTTGCCCTAATTGCCAGGAGGAATATGAGGAGTACATAAAGCGCCAGCTCGGGCAGGGGAATCCTTCTTACTACTGGTGTAATAAACAGTGGATGGACATCTGGCGACACTGGATAGAGTATCAAAAAGCCCTGCAAAGGTACAAGGAATCTGAAGAATTCAAAAGGCTTCTAAGAGAACTGCAAACTGAATAGCAGCTCTTCTATAGTAAAGGCACTAAATAAATTTACATATTCACCCTCCCCTCCATCCCCTCCCGTCAAGGGAGGGGAATAATTGATAGCCCCCTCTCCCCTTGCGGGAGAGGGTTAGGGTGAGGGGTATATAAACTTATTTTTTGCTTTCACTATAAATCGGTACTCTCAAATCCGACGGTTTCGTAAAAAGTAAAATTTACCGCAGAGGTCGGCGAGAACACTGAGATAACATATTGAATAGTTTACAGTTTTTCTCTGTGGCCTCGGCGTGAGCTCAGCCGAACGGACTCTGCGCCCTCCTGCGGCGGATCCACGATGCTCTGCGGTGAAAAGCCTTTTTACGAAGCCGTCAGTTCTTGAAACCTCAAAACGGTATATCGTCATCTGACCCTGCCTCAGGTTCGCCCTGGTGAGAACCGGAGGTTGATTCAAAATCTACCCCGCCAGGGCGGATCTCCGACGTATTCTCATCTGGCCTGCGTCCGGCCGGACCGAGCATCTGCATGGTATTGGCTATGACCTCGGTAGACCATTTTCTATTACCGTCTTTGTCGTCCCAGGAGCGCGTTTGCAGGCGGCCTTCGATATAGACCTGTTTACCTTTGGCCAGATGTTCTCCACAGATCTCGGCCAGCTTTCCGTAGGCTACAATTCTGTGCCATTCTGTGCGTTGCTCTCTTTGTCCATCTTTATTGACGCGGTTTTCTGTGGTCGCCAGGCGGAAGTTAGCCACGGCTAGGCCTGATGGAGTATAACGTATTTCCGGATCGGCCCCGAGATTACCAATCAGGATAACCTTATTAATACCCGCCATATTACCCTCCTTTTATGGTTGATGGCTCATAGCTCATAGTTCATGGCTCTTAGTTCTTAGGTCTTAGCCATGAGCTAAGAGCTATCAGCTATGAGCCATTAGCCTAATGGATGATTTTACCAAAGCGTTTCCAACGCACACCAAAGTTTTGACTGTCCCATGACCAATAAATGATAAAGGCCTTTCCTTTGACATCCTTAAGGTCAACGAACCCCCAGAACCTGCTGTCGTAACTCTGGTCACGGTTATCTCCCATGACGAAAATTGACTTTTCCGGGACGACCACCGGACCGAAATTGTCGCGTGGCCCGCCTGAGGCGGGCGGAAGCACCTCGGGGTCGAGATGTAACGTAAAATCGTCTGGTGAAGGCTGCCCATTTACATAAACCCTCTTGTTTATGATCTGGACGCGGTCGCCTTCCATCCCGATAACCCGCTTGATAAAGTCCTTGTCGCGGTCGACCGGATAGATAAAGACCACAACATCCCCCCGTTCCGGTTTATTAAAGGGTATCAAGGTGCTGCTGGTAAAGGGATTTTTTATACCATAAATAAACTTGTTTACCAATATGTGGTCCCCTATCAGCAGATTAGGCTTCATGGACCCGGAGGGTATTTTGAATGCCTGTACCACAAAGGCCCTGATTAACATCGCCAGAACAAAGGCGATAACAATGGCTTCGGCGTATTCCCTGGTCACGACCTTCCAATTTTTATTGGCGTTATGCTTTTCCCTGTGCAATTGATTCTCCCTGTGCCGTCCCAATTTTGACTTTTTACGAAAACATCAAACCTTGAGTACAGATAAGAAGGCCTCCTGAGGTATCTCAACCTGGCCTACCTGTTTCATCCTTTTTTTACCCTCTTTTTGCTTTTCAAGTAATTTTCTCTTCCGGGTTATGTCGCCACCATAACACTTGGCCGTAACTTGTTTACGCAAAGGTGCAATGCGTTCGCGGGCAATAACCTGGCTGCCTATTGCGGCCTGAATGATGATTTCAAACAACTGACGCGGAACAACTTCTTTCAGTTTTTCGGCTAACTGTCTTCCGCGCTGATAGGCCCTATCCCTGTGGGTAATGATAGAAAGCGCATCTACGGGGATCTTGTTAATGAGAATGTCCAGCTTAACCATTGGAGACGGTCGAAAATCCAGAAATGTGTAATCGAGAGAGGCATAGCCGCTGGTTACGGACTTCAGCCGGTCATAAAAGTCAAGCACCATCTCGCCAAAGGGCATTTCGTAGGAAAGTACGGTTCTTTTCTCGGTGATAAACTTCAGATCCTTCTGAACTCCCCTTTTCGCTTCACAAAGCGTGATCACACCTCCAACGTATTTGGCCGGGGTATAGATATCAACCCGTATAAAGGGTTCTTCAATGGTCTGGACATCCTGTGCCGGCGGCAGCTTGGATGGATTGTCAACCATTCTGATTTGTCCGTTTTTATCAAGTACACGATAGATTACTGAGGGTGCTGTGGTAATTAAGGAAAGACGGTACTCGCGTTCCAGTCTCTCCTGTACAATTTCCATATGTAAGAGTCCGAGGAAGCCACAGCGGAAGCCAAAACCCAGGGCGGATGAGGTCTCCGGCTCAAAGGTGAAAGAGGAGTCATTTAACCATAACTTTTCCACAGCCTCTCTAAGTGTATCATATTGGCTGGGATCCGTTGGAAAGAGCCCACAAAAGACCATGGGCTTAACTACCTTGAAACCGGGCAAAGGATTAGATATTGGCCGCGTGGTTCCGGTTATAGTATCACCGATTTTGGTGTCACGCACCCCCTTGATACCAGCCATTATAAACCCTACATCGCCAGCCTTCAGTTCTGGAACCTCTGTGGCGGAGGGCATGAAAATACCCACTTTGGCCACTTCGCACACCTTTCCCGTGGCCATCATTTTTATCATATCCTGCTTCTTGATTCTTCCATCGTATACCCGTACGAGAACGACCGCACCTTGATATGGATCAAACCAGGAATCAAAGATCAGGGCTTTGAGAGGGGCCTCTGGATCACCGGTCGGAGGAGGAATGCGGTTTACAATAGCCTCCAGTATGTCGACTGTACCTATGCCCTCCTTGGCACTGGCCAGGATGGCATGCTGGCAGTCGAGGCCGATTATATTTTCTATTTCTTGCCTGACTCGCTCTGGTTCAGCACTGGGCAGGTCTATCTTATTTAGAACCGGTATAATCTCCAGATCGTTATCCAGTGCCAGGTATACATTGGCCAGAGTCTGTGCCTCCACACCCTGGCTGGAGTCGACGACTAATAAGGCCCCTTCGCACGCAGAAAGGCTACGGGATACTTCATAGGTAAAGTCAACGTGGCCGGGAGTATCTATCAAGTTCAGGACATAGGTTTTGCCATCTTTAGCCTGATAGTTCAGGCGTACGGTCTGGGCCTTTATGGTTATACCTCTTTCCCTTTCCAGATCCATCTTATCCAGGAACTGGGAGACCATTTCCCGGGGCGAGACCGCACCTGTGTATTCCAGTAATCTATCCGCGAGGGTAGATTTACCGTGATCAATATGGGCGATTATACAGAAGTTACGAATGTTATCTATTTTCACCAGTCGGTACCTTGCCGATGGAAGATATTGGCCGCAGCACCGATGATCCCGGCCGCATCCTTAAGTATCCAGGGAAGAATGGGAACATCTTCTTTTGTCCCGCGCATGACCCGTTTGGCATATTCGGCACGCAAGGGTTCTATGAAAAGGTCCCAGGCTTCAGAGACACCTCCTCCGATAATGATGGCATCGAGACAGAGTAGATTCATTACGTTTGCTATACCCACACCGAGCGCCCGGCCCAACTCTTCGAACAATTCTAACGCCCATGCGTCTCCCTGTCTGGCCATATCGCCGATGAGCTGCGCGGAAAGGGCGGTCGGAGATCCGCCGAGGTGGGAAGGATCAGCGGACATCTTCTGCGCCAACAGCCCCCTTTTTCCTTTTGCCAGGCCTTCAAGTGCCATGCGCACAAGGCCGTTAGCCGAGGCAAGAGTTTCCAGGCAGCCATAGTTACCACAATTGCACCGGGCACCGCGCCTTTCGATAGTCATGTGCCCTATTTCGCCGGCCGTGCCGCATCCGTGCCAAATCCGATTTCGGAGTATAAGACCACCACCCACACCCGTGCCGAGGGTTATACACAAGAAATTTCCATATTCGCGACCGGCACCCTGCCATTTTTCTCCAAGCGCTATGAGATTGGCATCATTATCCACTAATACGGTTCGCCCCAGTCTAGCTTCCATTATCTCGGATAGAGGGATATAGTCCCAGCCTGGTAGATTGGGCGAGAAGCGGACAACACCTTTTATATGATCTACCGCGCCGGCTATGCCTATTCCGATACCAACAAATGTCCCTGGAGCTTCTTGCGTGACCTCAGAGATGGCCGAAACCACCTTATCGATTAGCCTGTGTGGGCCCAGGTGGCTTTCAGATGCCAGTTTTCTTAAGATACCATGCTGGCCGGATTTATCAACAACTGCCAGGCGAATATGGGTTCCGCCAATATCTACGCCTATGGCAAAGGACATGGTTTGTATTCCCTGGCCTACGTGTATAGAGTTTACGCGATTGCCCGCCACGTCAGGCCTACAGCCGGCCTCGGGTGAAAAGTCGCAAGGATACTTAACTGGTTACGATCCCTTTTGTTCCAATTTTGGAACGCCTTTTGCAATATGGAAGCCGAGCCATGCATATTAGTATACGATTTTTCGCTTTGCAAATAAAAAGTACCCCTCTGTTTATGCCCGTATTGTAAGTTGCCGATATGAGTTAGTGAAATAGAAACCAATGCTTGACAGCCAGGTGTATTTATGCACTATAGGGGAGGGCGGTCAAATAATTTATAGTTTCTTAAAATTATTTTAGGGCGTGAAGTCTTTAATCATCCCTGGAGAAAAGAATACTGGATATGTTTTTTAAAAAGCAAAAATTGGCACTCGGTGTGGATATTGGTTCCCATTCCATAAAAATAGCTGAGGTAGAAGACTCTCCTCATGGGTTGGTGCTGAAGAATTTTGGTATGGCGCCTGTCCCCAGGCTGGCCATTGTCGAAGGGGTGGTGAAAGAACGGGCACAAGTAGCCGATATTATAGCCACATTGGTAAAGAATTTAAAAACAAAGAGTAAACGTACAGCAACATCCATTGCCGGATATTCGGTTATCATAAAGAAGATAAACCTGCCGCTCATGAGTGAAAAAGAATTGGAGAATAATATCGCGGTTGAAGCGTCGCAGTATATACCTTTTGACATCAACGACGTTTACATCGATTTCCAGATTCTGGGAACAAGCGAAGAAAAAAAGGACCGTATGGACGTTATGCTTGTTGCCGCGAAACGTGAGACAATAGATGAATACTCTGAACTATTACGGGAGGCCGACCTCATTCCGGCCATCATTGATGCTGATCCGTTTGCTTTGGAAAATGCATATGAATTCAGCTATGATACAGGGGATCAAAACATTGCCCTGGTGGACATTGGGGCTTCAAAGATCAATATCAACATCCTGGTCAACGGCGTGTCTAACTTTACGCGGGATGCCTCGTATGGTGGCGACCAGATTACGGAGCAGATTCAATCCAAATTCAACCTGCCATACGACCAGAGTGAAACTTTGAAGATAAGTGGCGATGTAGAGGCTGATAAACGATCGGATCTTACAGAAATATTCTCTTCAAACTGCTCTCTCTGGACGATGGAAATAAGGCGAGCGATCGATTTTTATTACGCAAATTATCCAGACCGCAGCCTGGCCAAGATTGTACTAAGTGGAGGATCAGCCAAGATTGCCGGACTTAGTGATATCTTAAGCCGGGAGACGGACATACCGGTGGAAATATTCGATCCTTTTGCCCGTTTGGATGTAGACCCTGACAGGTTTGATACAGAATATGTAAGCCAGGTGGGACCACAAGCGGCTATAGCCATTGGCCTGGCGTTGAGAAGCGTAGAGACATGATTAAAATAAACCTGCTACCGGTCAGATTAGCCAGAAAAAAGGAAAATATCCGCAAGCAGCTATCTGTATATCTTCTTTCCCTGCTCTTTACCATTTTAATCATGACTTATTGGTGCATCTCTTCTTCTTATCAGATAAGGTCGCTGACCGGGGAAGTTAAAGAAGTACAAGGTGAAATAAACAAATACAATAAAATGGTCCAGGAAATTGAGAAACAGAGAAAGCAAAAGGACTTAATTCAGAAAAAGCTCCTCGTGCTTGATCAGTTGCAGAGAAGCAAAACCGGGCCGGTCCACATACTGGACGAAATAAGCATAAATCTGCCTGAAAAAAAAGTATGGCTTAAGTCCGTTAAGCAGGATGGAAAGGGGCTCATGCTAGAAGGGATAGCCCTGGATAATGAGACGATAGCCATATACATGAAGGGTCTGGCGGCTTCTCCTTATTTTACCAGTGTTGATTTAGTAAATTCGGCCCAGGAGACGGTCAAGGGAATAAAGCTCATGCAGTTTACTATCACCTGTGGGACTGAGGTACCGCAGCCCGGAAGCGTTGATGGCAAAGATAGAGAGAAGAAGGCATGAAGGGTTTAAGTTTACCCCCTAAGATAGAGAGCCTGGTAACCAATCTGCCTTTCAAGCAAAAAATTTTGATTTATGTGGGCACTCTTGCCGTTCTGGTGGTTGTTTTTGCCTTCTTTTTGATTATGCCTCAACTCAAAAAAAAGGGAGAACTGCGCCTTGAGCTTGAAAATGCGCAAAGCACGCTGTCTGGAGTTAAGCTTAAAGCCGCAAATTTCGAGCAGTTTGGAGACGAGCTCGAAGCTACCAGGGTGCAATTCCAAAAGGCCCTGTTACTCCTTCCGGATAAAAAGGAGATCCCTTCCCTTCTAACCAATATTTCGAACCTGGGAAGCGAATCGGGCCTGGAATTTATTCTTTTTAAGCCTAAGGAGGAAGTACCCAGAGATTTTTATGCCGAGATCCCTGTAGAAATTATTGTCCAGGGTTCATATCATAATGTTGCTGTATTTTTTGACAAAGTGAGCAAATTGCCGCGAATTGTCAATATTTCTAATGTCAGCATGACGGATCCAAAAATGAGCCATGATACGATGGTGGTAAAGACATCCTGTCTGGCGACTACGTACCGATTTGTTGAGAACAAGCCCGGTGAAGACAGCAAAAAAAAATAAAAGAAGAAAAGGTGGCTGGCTACTTGCACCTGTCCTTGTGTTCTTGATGCTTATTTTTTTGGGCTGCAAGGGCAAGGCCGTAGAAACTCCTACAACTGCAAGTAAACAAGCCCAAAAACCCAAAGTTGTATCTGCCGGGCCTGAGGCCGTACCGGATATAGGTACGAAGGAAAACTATTCTTACAATCCAACAGGCAGGCCGGATCCATTCAAGCCCTTTATATCAGAAGAGAAGTCGAAAACCGCGTTGCCTGGGGTTGGAGGTTCACCGCTACAGAGCCTGGAAGTGGGCCAGTTAACACTAATTGCAGTCATTACGGGTGGTGAAGAACCCCGTGCGATGGTGGAAGATGCATCGGGGAAAGGCTATATTCTACACATCGGGAGCCGGGTGGGCACACAGGAAGGTGTGGTAACCCGCATTCTGGGAGACCAGGTTGTGGTCACGGAAAAGCTAAAAGATTTTAGTGGGAAAACAAGGAAGCGAGCCGTGAAACTCAAATTAAGGGCGTCAGGGGAAGGAGAATATTAATGTGCCGGAAGCCTGCACAACTGTTTAGAATACTGGTTCTGGCTGTGGCAGTATTGTGGGTATTTTGCCTCTCTTTACTGTCTGGTAAGGCCCATGCAGCATTACAGTCAGCATCAGTCAAAGAGATTGAGTCGGTTGCGATTTCGCAAGATGAAATGGAGCTCAAAGTCACTATCCGGGGAGCAGGGCCGCTTACGTATACAGAGTCTAAGCAAGAGAACCCTTTAGCCATAATTATTGACATCCCGGAAGCGGACGTGAGTAAGGTAACTTTTCCCGCAGATCTTGACACCGACATTATTAAAAAGATAAGCGGCTCATTCTTTTCCGACAAATCGTTTGCTTATTCCCGTATCGAGATTGCCCTGGAAAAAGATAATCCTTACACCGTCAGACGTGCTGACGGGGATATAGTCGTCGTTTTGCAAAAGGAACTTGCATCTGCATTAAAAGAAGAGCCTGCAAAGGATGTCGATAAAACACAGGATACTGCAGTCCAGATGACGTCGGAAACTCCTGCTTGTAACATTGTGGATATTGCAGTGGATGCTTCTGGAAGGGGTAGTGTTAAAGTAGTTATTTCTGCTGATGGAATACTGCCTGAGCTGAAACCTTTCCCATTGTCTAATCCGCCCAGATTGGTTATTGACTTCCCCGGAATTAAACTTGCGCAAGCTAAAAAGGCCATGTCGCTCCAGCATCCCTTATTGAAAAAGATACGTATAGCCCAGAGGAAGAGCGGAGTGCGCGTAGTCTTTGATTCCAGGGGTACTAAACTGTTTCCTTACGCCGTTGATCAGGTTGCGGAAACTGTCACCGTATGGATTGGCGAGCAGAAAAGCAGAAAATCCAAACAAGTTGCATCGCGCGGGATAGGGACTGTCGAAGCAATAGATTTCGAGCCCCTGGACCAGGGCAAGGTGCGTCTCACGGTAAAGGCTGATCGTAAATTGCCCTATGAGGTAGTTCACATGAGCAAGACAGCCGTGGTGTTGCGTTTAAATCACGCTTTGTTGCCTGAACGACTGGCCAGACCTTATGATACCAGCTACTTTGAGGGCGCAGTGGATGCGATAATGCCGCAGCGATCGCTTTCGGAAAGGGATACTGTAGACATTACCATGAAGATGCGGGACGATGTCCCTTTTAGAACGGTAGAGAAGGAGAATGTTATTCAAGTGGAGTTCGAGGCTACAACAGTGCCGCCGAAGTCTGACCGACTGGTGCAGATGCAGCAAAGGCTTTCGGCGGGGGGCGCAGAGACAAAAGATGAAAAGAAAATCCTCCCTGATGGCAAGCCGCCGGATTTTCCCCAGGAATTTGCTGACCTGGCCGGGAATGCTGCTATGTTGTCAGGGGAACACGGAGATAGTGAAAAAGGAGTATCCTCCGCCCTTCCGAGGGCAGAATTGCCATTTGGCCCGGATAAGGTCTATACCGGCCAGAAGATATCTTTGGACTTCCAGAGCGCCGACATCCATAACGTCCTCAGGCTTCTGGCCGAGGTAAGCAAGCTGAATGTTGTGGCTGGCCCGGATGTAAGCGGTAAGGTAACCTTAAAATTAGACAAGGTGCCCTGGGACCAGGCCCTGGATGTTGTCCTGGCCGCAAACGGCCTGGGGATGATAAGAACGGAAAACGTCATCCGTATCGCTCCGCTGGCTAAGTTGGCGGAAGAGATCAAACGTCTTAGTGAACTGCAACTGGCAGAACCGTTGGCTACCGGGTACATCCAGGTAAACTACGGTAAGGCCGATAAATTAAAAGAACAGATCGAAAAGATCAGAAGCGAACGTGGTTCGGTTACTTATGACGAGCGCACCAACAAGATCATAATAAAAGACACGCCGTCAGTAATCGAAAGCGCCAGGGATATCGTAAGGTCGCTGGATGAACCAACCCGGCAGGTTCTTATCGAGGCGCGTATCGTGGAGGCCACGGCCGATTTCTCCCGTCAGCTGGGCGTGCAGTGGGGTGGAGAAGGAACAAGATCGGGAGAACACGGGTACTTTAAGGCGCAGGGGCGGCTTGCGAACAATTTTGCGGTCAACCCTGGAATACCTACGGCCACGGATGCGCTAGGCGCAATTGGATTTAGCGTTGGGCGTCTGGGGACCACCATAGTCAATCTGGATGTGCGCCTCCTGGCCATGGAGAGCGATGGTAAAGTGCACATAGTTTCTTCGCCAAAGATTACTACCCTGGATCATAAGGAGGCCTATATTCAGCAGGGTTCGAAGATACCCTATCTTAAGCAGACACAGGATGGTGTTTCTACTGAGTGGGCAGAAGCCACGCTCAAGCTGACTGTGGTGCCGCACATAACTCCGGACAATCGTATTGGCATGAGCATCATGGCCAAGAAAGATGAGCCTGACTTTACAACGGCCAATACAGTAACGGGAGTGCCAACTATTAAAACCAAGGAAGCAAAGACCGAGCTCTTGATAAATAACGGGGAGACGGTGGTGATTGGTGGTATCATATATGAGAAAAAAACAGAGACCACTGCGGGCATTCCTGGATTGCACAAGATTCCGATCCTGGGTTGGCTCTTCAAAGGGCAAAAAGATACAACTGCTCGGACCGAGCTGCTGATCTTTTTGTCTGCAAACATAATCAAAATTGAGCAGGTACCAGGACAATCCTGATGTAGCGTGCCCTGGTATTTTTTGCGGCCATTGATCTTATTACCCCCATCCAGTCACTGACCAAACAGGGGCAGCTTGACATCGCCCAGCTAAGAAACTATATTAAATCAAAAGTGTAGATTTACCCCACACTAGACGCAGGCACAGATGAGCAAAGATTATTATAACCTATTGGGAGTTTCCAGGAATGCCTCGGCCGATGAGATCAAGAAGGCCTATCGAGGGTTGGCTTTGAAGTATCATCCTGATCGCAATAGCGGGGATAGGGCTGCTGAGGAGAAGTTTAAAGAGATCAACGAGGCCTATGCTGTTTTGAGCGATGCTGAGAAAAGAAGGCAGTATGATATGTTCGGGTCAACTGAATTCCATCAGCGCTTTTCCCGGGAAGATATTTTCCGTGGGTTCGATTTTTCGAGCGTTTTCAAGGAGTTTGATTTTGGAGATTTTTTTAGCCAGGCTTTTTCTGCGGGGAAAGGCGGAGATTTCCATCAATTCCGGTATGATTTTGGCGGACCTCAATTTGGTCGCGACTACCAATTTAATCGTGACATAAAGCAGAAGGGCAAGGACATTGTTTTGGAGTTGCCGGTAAGTTTAGTAGAAGTGTACCATGGTGGAGAAAAGATTGTTTCTTTCAAGCGTGGTGGGCGTACAGAAAGGGTTTCGGTCAAGATCCCGCCGGGCATAGAAGATGGGAAAAAATTGCGAATTTCAGGTAAAGGCGAACCTGGATTACACGGAGGGGCACCGGGTAATCTTTACCTGAAAGTTAAGATAGAGCAGCATTCCTTATTCAAACGCGAGGGCGCCAACATTGTATTAGACCGGGAAATTCCTTTTAGTAGCGCGGTCCTTGGTCAACAAATAAATGTTCCGGCACTGGATGGCAGGAACTTGAGCGTACTTGTTCCAGCCGGCACGCAAAACAACACCAGTCTCCGGCTGAAGGGATTTGGACTGCCATTTCCTGATAGTTCCGGCAGAGGAGACCAGTATGTACGTATTATTGTGAAAGTCCCGGGCAAAGTGACCGGAAAACAAAAAAAAGTGATCGAAGAACTTGCTGCAGCAGGACTGTAACGAGCTTATCCGATACCAGTCTCGGATTGTTTCCCATTCATTTTTGATGGTCTCGTAAAAAGTCCAAAAACCGCTTTTAACGTCATTCCGGCC
>CAYSYZ010000027.1:15842-17024 GCA_964435205.1 uncultured Desulfovibrionales bacterium | reverse complement strand
ACTATTGTATATATATCTTTTCCAAGGTCAAGATTTTTGTAACCGTTGATACGGTCGTAAACGAGGTTACGGGGACGGGGAACTATTAAAAGCGCATGATTTTCTGGAGATGCATCGGAATGGGGGACTTTTTTCAATTACTTTGGGGCTTCGGCTATGAGTATTTGATTCCCGCCTGCTTTTTTTGCGCCATATAGCGCTCTATCTGCGGCACGAATAAGGATGTCCATATTTTCTTCTGGCGCCAGATTCGGGTCGTAGGTAAGTTCGGCCAACCCGATGCTCAAGGAGGTTGGTTCGTGATGTTCACTGTTGTATTTCGTGCGGATGCGGTTGGCTATTTTCTTGGCTTGGGAGGTCGTTGCCTGGGTGACGATAACAGCAAATTCATCACCACCATACCTAAAACCCCAGTCTACATTTTCGCGCACAGAAGATCGGATTGCTTCGCTGAGCTTGCATAGCAGAAGGTCTCCCTGCTGGTGTCCCTTTTGGTCGTTAAAGTCTTTGAAGCGGTCTACGTCAATAAGGATAAGGAATAGCTTATAGCCTTGGCGATATGCCCGATAGGATTCCTTTTGTATCATAATGTTGAAATGGCGCCGGTTGTAAATGTTTGTTAGTGCGTCCCGCGTGGAAAGCGTCTCCAGTTCATGACGGAGGTTTCTTTCGCGAATGATGCGATTAAGCTTGGCCTCCAATTCGTCCAGGTTTAAAGGCTTGGCTATAAAATCGCAAGCTCCAGCTTTTATCATATCTGTGTATTTGTATTCGGCATTGTAGCCGGTAATAACTATTATGTCCGTGTGTTCGTAACCTTCTCTTATTTGTTTTGTCAGTTGAATCCCGTCCAGGCGGGGCATTTTCGCATCCGTAATCACGATAGTGTAAGAACCCGAGGATAGTTTATCCAAAGCGGCTAGGCCATCTTCAGCTACATCGCACTCGTATCCAAGCCTGGTTACAATATCCGCCAAGAGATCGCGGATAAATGGATCGTCATCTACGGCCAGGATTTTCTGTTTTTCCATATGGTTTGCCTGATTTTTTAAAGACAGATAACAGCGTAAAGCTTTGCATGATGGACGCCTGTTTATAATCAGACGGCCATAATGAACGCTAACTTATTAATATTTAATTATGAAAACTCTTTGTTTGTCAACTCAATTAAGTTGATTTGGG
>CAYSYZ010000027.1:11872-15832 GCA_964435205.1 uncultured Desulfovibrionales bacterium | reverse complement strand
GGGTACGCCCATCAATAAAAGAACAGCCGGGCAGGTCGGCCCGGCTGTTCAACGGATAAGGGGAAAGGTTTTTCTCGATCATGAGGATAATGCAATGGTTGTGCCAAAAAACTGGCGTATATAACTAGCGGATTTTATTGTATATTCAACCGAGGAGAGGAGGAGCCTCAGTTTAAAAAATTTTACCCAATCCGGGACAAGAGTTGGTTGAGTTTTGTAATATGTTGAAATACTGTGTTTTATTTCGGTTAAAAAAATTGTACGGCCGAGTCAATAAGTACTTTTTGCCAGGTGAATAATTAACCCTGACTCCTTTGCATATTTATAGTGTAGATATGTTCACGCATTACGAATCCTTTACTGTGCTTAGAAATAGCAATTTTTCTTGACATGCCATTTCTATTTTGTTACACACAAACACTGAACTGCGATTCAGTGCCTTCGTTGTAAGGATGGGCGAAATCGTGCCATCTCGGCACAGGCGTGGCTGTAAAGGGCGTTGTTCAAAATAGGTATCCGACAATAGGTTGAGCGTTTTTCTGCAGGAGGATTGAAATGAGAAATGGCAAGAGTGTCTTGTTAGTGGTGCTTATAGCCACCTTCGTGGTGGCTACTTGCGTTTGCGCCCAAGAGGGGGTACTAAAGCTGGAACACAAAGCCTTCGGAAAAAGGCAAAGACCAGGTGTAACATTTTCGCACGCTAAACACTTTGAGTCCATGGATTGCGTAAAATGTCATCATTTTTATGTAAATGGAGAGAACGTTTGGGATGAATCAAGGGAAACAAACTGTGCTGCCTGTCACGGGCCAAAAGCTGAAGGTAGTAAGATGGGACTCATGGAGGCGTTTCATGAAAATTGCGTGGGCTGCCACCGTGAGATCAAGCCGGCAACAGGCAAGACAGTTCCGCTGGCGTGTGGTGAATGTCACGTGTGGCCTAAAAAACTAAGTAAAGAGAAATAGCTTTGAAAGGCGGGAAGTAATCAGGCTTCCCGTCTTTCTTTTGCCCCCGATTATTTTGTTTTTGCTCGGTTTCTTTTCTCTTGACAAAGAAGCTGTTTAGTTATATCCAATTCCGAATTCGCTAGAAGGAGAGTGTAAACCATATGAGCACAGGTAGCTTTTCTGGCGGTATTCGCTTGTCTGTTTCAGACACAAGCCAAAGTAAACCCTTCGAACGTATCATCCCCTCCGGTGTCGTAACTATCCCTCTCAGACAAGATCTCGGCGGAATTTGTAATGCCAAGGTTAAAAAGGGTGATGAGGTCAAGATCGGACAAGTAATCGGTGAAAGCGCCGGTCCGGAAGGTGCTTCCATCCATGCCACGGTTTCCGGTAAAGTAGCCGACGTAATAAAGGCCTATCCCCATCTTTTGGGAGGATTTGTCCCGGCAGTGGTCATAGAGTCTGATGGCAAAAATGAGTGGGTAGAACTGGAGAGCAGCGCAGATCCATTGGCTACCATACAACAGGCAGGAATCATCGATTTTGATATAAAGCCGGTGCCGCTTGTAACCAAGCTCAATGAGGCAAAGTCTCGTCGGGTTAATGCCATTATCGTGAATGCCATGGACATAGAGCCAGTGCTTTCGAGCCGTTTACGCTTATTGTCTGAAAGAGTTCAGGAAGTGGCCTGCGGGATAGACACTATTAAAGGTATAATCGGTGCTGCTTCTATATATGTGACCCTTGATGAGGGAGCAGCGCAGGCCATGTCGGCTGTCGTTTCTGCCTGCGGCAGTGCGGTCAATGTTGTCGGGTTGAAACCCAGATATCCTCAGGCGATCGATCTTTTACTAGTGAAGTCGATACTTGGGGAAGAGGTTCCCTGTACCGAGACCTACTGTGTGGCTGATGTGGGTGCTCTGGTACTGAGTGTTGAAACGGTGGCGGCAGTAGGCTGGGCAATTGCGCAGAAGAAACCGGTGGTTGAGAGGTTTCTCACCGTTACCGGAACTAATGGGACCGGAACCAAGAATGTCCAGGTAAGGATCGGAACGCCGATTAGGGAAGTTTTGGGGCATTGTGGAATTTCAGTGGAGGGAATGGGTAAGGTTATATCTGGTGGCCCTATGATGGGCACGGCTATCGCCAATACTGAGATGCCGGTGACCAAAGAGGTGCTGGGTATCTTTGTCCAGCATGAAAAAGATATTACCAGGTTTGATCCGGCTGTTTGTATCAAATGCGGACTATGTGTTGAGGTTTGCCCGGTGGGCCTGATGCCGTTTCTTATCTCTGGATTTTCGGAAAAAAGCTTATACTCTAAAGCTGCGGCCAATGATATATTCACATGTATTGAGTGTGGATGCTGTGCTTATGTGTGCCCGGTGAGAATACCGATGGTGCACTGGATAAAATTTGGCAAGGCGCAAATCATGGCGCAAAGGAGTAGCGAATGAAAGCCCCGGAACTTGTCGTATCTGCTACGCCGCATATCCATAGCGGCAACTCTGTGCGGAAAATGATGCTTTCTCTAATTATAGCCTTACTTCCGGCAGTCGGTATGGGTTACTACCTTTACGGCCTTGCAGCACTTAAGGTCATAGCCATTTCCGTTATCTCAGCAGTGGCCTGGGAAGCAATCTTTCAGAAGATGATGGGGCGTGAGATAACAGTCAGCGATTTAAGCGGAGCAGCCAGCGGCCTTATCTTCGCAATGCTCCTGCCGCCTACGCTCCCCTGGTGGATCATTATTATTGGTACTTTGTTAGTGATTCTTCTTGGAAAAGAGATTTATGGTGGCCTGGGCTGTAATCCATTTAATGGAGTTCTCGTAGCTTATGTTGCTTTGCAGTTGTCCTATCCGCAGCAGATGATTGCCTGGGCTATCCCGGAGGGAGATTTAATGACGGAGTTTCCTCCTTTGCAAGTGCTGAGGGACGAAGGAGTTTCTTCTCTTGAGATGTATTTTACTAACAAAGCTCTCTTACTTGGGATACCCATCATTGGGGCTATTGGTGAGGTCTCCAAACTCGCTTTGTTACTCGGCGGTATCTTCCTTATCGTAAGGCGCACTATTTCCTGGTACATCCCGGTAAGTTTCGTCTTAGGTATGGTCATATTTTCAGGCATTTTCTGGCTATCTAACGCTGAACAATATGCCAGTCCTATATTCCATCTTTTAGCTGGTGGGGGCTTTTTGGCTGCTTTCTTCCTGGCTACTGATCCCACAACGTCACCTGTAACAAAGCCGGGGATGATTATTTACGGTCTTCTCTGTGGGGTGCTGGCCATGATTATTCGTATGTGGTCCCAGTGGATTGATGGGGCCTATTTTGCCATATTTATCATAAGCATGCTGACACCATTATTGGATAAGATCAAACCAAGAGTCTATGGGAGGGTAAAAGCCAGTGTCTCTTCGTGATATTATCAAAATGATTGTCGTACTGACGATTGTTTCCGCTGTTTGTGGGGGCGGATTAGCCTTGGTGCGTATTTCGACGGCAGACCAGATTACCTATCAGAAAATCAAGTTTATTAAAGAACCGGCCTTGAAACAGATATTGGTTGGCTATGATAATGACCCGGTCTCTGATCGGAAGGAGATTGTAACCGGCAAGGACAAGAAGGGTAAAGATGTTGCGACTACCTTCTTTTATGCCAAGAAAGCCGGTCAGGTCATTACCATTGCCTTTGAGACTGAGGCCCCGGGATTTGCCGGAAACGTAGGTGTGATGATGGCCGTCAAGCCCGACGGCACGATGCAGGGTGTTGCAGTGACTACCCTGTCTGAGACCCCTGGCGTAGGAACAAGGGTCAAGGAAGATCCATCTTTTTGTGCCCAGTTTACGGGCAAGCCTCTAACTGCTAATTTTAGCCTGGGCGCTGAGATCCAGGGTTTGAGTGGAGCCACGGTTTCATCTACTGCTGTAAGTAATGCCGTGAAGTCGGGCGTGGAACTGTACGCCAAGCATAAATCTCAACTGGGGGTCTAGGAGAAGGGGGGTTATATAG
>CAYSYZ010000027.1:8215-11862 GCA_964435205.1 uncultured Desulfovibrionales bacterium | reverse complement strand
CCGCCCCCCCCCACCCCGGGTTATATAGATGGCAGCGCGCATTGTTAAAGAGTTCACCAAAGGCTTATGGAAAGAGATAGCACCCTTCCGTTTTGTATTGGGGCTTTGTTCGGTTCTGGCAGTTACGACGGATGTAGCAAACGGCCTCGGTCTGGGATGTGCTGTCATTTTCGTGACAACCATGAGTAATGTGCTGGTTTCGGCCCTGCGTAAGATAATACCAGACAAAGTCCGTATTGCCGTCTTTATTGTTATTATCGCCACTGGCGTGGTTATAGTTGAGCTGACCATGCAGGCGTATTTTTATTCTCTTTTCCTCGTGTTAGGCATCTGGATTCCATTGATCGTTGTGAACTGCCTGGTTCTGGGGCGTGCCGAGGCCTTTGCCCGCAAGGAAGGCGTTATGCTTTCCTTAGCTGACGGAGTGGGAATGGGGCTTGGTTTTACTATTTCGCTAGTTGTTGTGGCTACCATACGCGAGATTCTGGGTAAGGGTACCTGGTTTGGTCTCCCGGTAATGTGGGAGGGCTATCCTGGATTTGAATTCATGATCAGGCCCGTTGGAGCCTTTGTTTGCCTGGGGCTGCTTTTGGGGATCATGAATGTGATCTCGGCGCGATCGGCGAAAAAGGCATAGGCAGCAAAGCAGTATATAACTCTTGTAATTGAGGAGCAGGCGATGGAAGATTATATGATGTTGATAATTTCAGCTATATTCATCAATAATATTCTCCTAATTAGGTTCCTGGGGAATTGTCCTTTTGTTGGCGTATCGAGCTCCATGAGTAGTGCCCTGGGCATGTCGGCGGCCGTCCTTTTTGTCAACGTGCTGGCTAGTCAAATTTGCTGGACACTCCAAAAAACCGTATTGGATGTTCTCGGTCTGGAATACCTCCAGACTCTTGTTTTTATTTTGGTAATTGCGGCTCTGGTACAGCTTGTAGAAATAGTCATGCAAAAGGTCGCGCCGCCCTTGTACCGGGCGCTGGGTATCTTCTTACCCCTGATTACCACGAACTGTATGATATTTGGTGTGGCGGTGCTGAATATAAAAGAAGAATACACCTTTATGCAATCCTTGGTCTATGCCATATCGACGGCGTTAGGGTTTAACCTGGCCCTTATACTGTTGGCCGGTATTCGGGAGCGGATGGATTCTGCAGCGCGTGTACCCAAGTTACTGGAAGGCGTTCCCATCTGTTTGATAACGGCCGGGATGATGGGATTAACATTTGCCGGGCTTTTAGGGCTGGCCAAGTAGTTTTTAGAATCTAAGCTAAGAGGGTAAGTAAAAATGGGACCAGTAACGACAGCGATCTTAGCCATGGGCGGTCTAGGGGTGTTTTTGAGCATTCTCCTGGGCGTTGCCGCCAAGGTATTCTATGTTTATGTCGATCCGCGCATCGGGCAAGTAGCAGATGTATTACCCGGTGCTAATTGTGGCGGTTGTGGGTATGCAGGATGCAGTGACTGTGCCGCAGCCATGGTAGAAGGTAAAGCCCCGGTTGATGCCTGTAAGGCCGGTGGATCCTCGGTAGTCGAGGCATGTGCCGCCATCCTTGGTCTTTCGGTTGAGGCTGGGGAACGTCAGGTGGCTAAGATCTTCTGCAGAGGCGATAATACGAAGGCCCAGCGAAAATTTCAATATATGGGTATTAATGATTGTCGCGCCGCCATGCTGGTTTCTGGCGGTGATAAATCTTGTAGTTACGGATGCCTGGGGCTGGGTACCTGTGTGGCGGGTTGTCCCTTTGGCGCCCTGAGTATGGGTGAAGATGGCCTGCCCAAAGTAGATGATGAGAAATGTACGGCCTGCGGGACATGCGTTAAGGTGTGTCCGCGGCATATCCCTAAGTTAGTTCCGGTATCGCAGAAAGCGGCCAGCCTGTGCTCTTCGCATGATGTTGGAAAGCTGGTTAAGGAGATCTGTGAAGCCGGGTGTCTGGGATGCGGCTTGTGTAAAAAGGCGTGTCCGGAAAAGGCGATTGAGGTTGTGAAGTTTCTTTCCGTTGTAGATGCTGCCAAGTGCAATGGTTGCGGGAAGTGCTTTGAGAAATGCCCGACCGGCATTATGCAAAGTTTGGTTTTCACCGTAGTATAAGGAGGCGTTGAATGTCTCAAAAGATATTGATAGCTATGGACGAGTCTGAGAATTCCATGAAGGCGGTAAGATATGTAGCAGACACTGTGAATCCCAAGGTGGTGGAAATAACCCTTTTTAGTGTCCTGCCTGAGGTGCCTGGTACCAGTCTGGAAAAGGAACCCTCTTTGCATCCTGTCTTCGCCAGTAAGATGACTGAGTTAAAAGGGTTAACCGAAGAGAAGCGCAAGATAATGGAATCAGTGACCGAGTCTGCCAGGAAGGTTTTAGAAGAGGCGGGGATCCCTGGTAAAAAAATAAGTGTTAAGATTCAGGTCAAGAAGGTTGGTATAGCCAGGGATATCATATTGGAGTCCCAGGAAGGCAAGTATAATACCATTGTAGTGGGGAGAAGAGGAGTTTCGGGAATAAAAGAATTCCTATTTGGTAGTATCTCGAACAAGGTTATTCATTTTGCAAGAAACTGTACGGTTTGGGTTGTAGATTGAGGATGGTGCGGGTCCGGGAAGAGCAAGGGGTAGTGATTGCGGTTGACGGTGACCGGGCTAAGGTCAAGATTAGACGTAGCCCGGCCTGTGCAGGTTGTTCAGATGAACGTATGTGTGGATTATTTGGCAAGGACGAGACCGTGCTCACTGCCCAAAACCAGGTAGGGGCTTGTAATGGCCAAAAGGTATGCGTTTCGTTTAAAGTCGAGGGAGAAGTTAAAGCGTCTTTAATTTTATACCTATTTCCCTTAGTTGCGTTAGTAGTTGGGGCGTTAATAGGTAACCATTTACAGATTTTAGGAGATAAGGAAATTTCAGGAGCCATTTTCGGCTTCTTATTCGTGATCCTCGCCTTCATTACCATTAAATATTATAACCATGTCAAGTATAGCCAGGATCAATCCTATAATCCAACTATTACAAAGGTAGTGGCTTAACCGGAAAGCCGTAAGATTCTGCAAAGACACTGGAGGAGAATGCTTATGACTCGGGGGAAGTTTTGGTTGTTGGTTTGGCTTTTATGTTCGATTGTTTTTCCATCGGTTGTGCTGGCGTCTGAGGCCGGGCACGGGCATGGCGGGATTAATTTAGGAGAGGTGCTGCCGCTTTATAGCTGCATCCCCTTTGCCGGAATGTTACTATCTATAGCGCTTTGTCCTCTCTTTGTGCCGAAGTTCTGGCATCATCACTTTGGTAAAGTCTCTGCCTTCTGGGCCGCAGCCATAGCCATCCCTTTCCTGATTGCGTACAAAGGGCAGGCGCTTTATGAGTTTCTGCACATTATACTGGCGGACTATGTGCCTTTCATTATTCTCCTTTGGGCGCTCTACACGGTAGCGGGCGGAATTCTGCTCCGGGGAACCTTGAGAGGTACGCCGGTGGTAAATACGGTAATGATCCTGATAGGCACGGTACTGGCTTCGTGGATGGGTACTACCGGGGCGGCCATGCTGATGATCCGCCCTTTCCTTAGGGCCAATAACTACCGGAAGTACCGGACCTTTATGGTCGTCTTCTTTATATTCCTGGTGGCCAATATTGGTGGGTCCTTGACGCCC
>CAYSYZ010000027.1:0-8115 GCA_964435205.1 uncultured Desulfovibrionales bacterium | reverse complement strand
TTTTATCCCTGATTGCTACCCCCAAGAGGCTCCGGGAAGACAATGACTTCACGTGGTTTCCTATTTTGGAAGTAGCTTATCTCTTCATCGGCATATTTTTGACCATGGTTCCCTGTCTCCTGATCCTCAAGGCCGGGGCAAAGGGACAACTGGCTTTTCTTATTGAGACCGTTAAGGAGCCCATACACTACTTTTGGATGACCGGTATCCTTTCCAGCTTCCTGGACAATGCTCCTACGTATCTGACTTTCTTCAGTACGGCCCTGGGTAGCTTCTATCCGGGTATGGCCGAGCCGCAGGCCGTCCCGCTTTTGATTGCAGAAAATAACATATATCTTAAAGCCATCGCGGCCGGGGCGGTATTTTTTGGGGCCAACACTTATATTGGCAATGCCCCGAACTTCATGGTACGATCTATAGCTGAGGAGGCGGGTACGCCCATGCCTAGTTTCTTCGGGTATATGATTAAGTACTCTATCCCTATATTGGTTACGACATTTGTCATTATAAGCTTCATCTTCTTCGTATAAGGAGGGCTCTATGAAACTCACCAAGGTTTTATTTGCTACTAAATTCAGGGAACTGGCCTTTGACGCCTTAGAGTCCCTTCTGGATTTGAAGGCGGCCGGGCTTAAGGAGGTAATCCTTACCTACATAATCCCCCGCGAGGAAGTAGCCTTTGTGCCGTACGGGGGCTACATGAAGGATGAAGAGGAGCGTCTGCGAGAGCAGGCCCGGATCCGGTTTGAGGACTGGCAGGAGGCCCTGTCCAAAGCAGGTGTGGACAGTAAAATCCGTATCGAGGTTGGTGATCCGGTTCCAAAGCTAGTCAGAATTGCTGAAAAGGAGAAGGTCAACCTGATTGTAGCCGGACGGAAAAAACGGACAGCCCTGGAAAAAGTCTATGTGGGTTCACATACCCTTGATTTATTGCGCCGGAGCATAGCTATCCCGGTTCTTATAAGTAAATATATGGTTTATTATGACCGGGAAGGAGAGAGCGTAAGACGCATTAACGAACACCCGTTTAAGAAGCCTTTGTTGGCTACGGACTGGTCTAAGCCTTCGGCAAATGCCCTTGATTTTATCATCTCCCTTAAGGGGGCCGTGGATAAAGTGGATGTGGCCCACGTAATCGGTGTTAAGATATCCAAGGGGCTCGACAAGACAGAGTTATACCGAATAGAGAAGGAAAGTAAAGAAAGGCTGGACAAATACTGCGCGACTTTGAAGGAAGCGGGGCTTGAGGCTGAACCACATCTGGCCGCCGGGCGTACCGCGAGTGAGATTATACGCCTTTCTCGAGAGTTGAACTCCACCATGATTGTACAGGGAACGACAGGGAAGGATCGCGTTAAGGAGTTTTTTATCGGGAGTGTCTCACACCGTATAGCCGAGGCATCCGAACTCCCCACACTACTGGTACCGTAAGAACTTAGCAGTCCTTTTTTACAAAATCGAAAACGCCAGTCCACGTTGCATAGACTGGCGTTTTCGGGTTGTATAGGTTCAGTTGTTTGCTAGGCTGCCTTCCAACCTTTTGATGCCAACTTTCTCTTCCCGCTGGTTATTACCAGGGCCTCCACGTTTGGCAGTGAATCCACCAGCTGTATGCCTTTCTCTACCCCTTCGACAAAGACGGCAGTAGAAAGCGCGTCTGCTTCCATGACGGTTGGTGCAGAAACAGTGACACTTGCGATGTGTCTGGGTGAAATGCCCGTATGCGTATCAATGATATGGTGGTAAAGCTTTTCCCGATCAAAGAAGACTTCGTAGTTTCCAGAGGTAGCAAGAGCCCCATTGTTTAATTCTACAACCTGGACGTGTGGTTTTTGTTTCCAGGGATCGGTGATGCCAATTTTCCACGGCTTGTTCGGTCCATTTCCTCCGATGGCCCTGATATCGCCACCGGCGTTGATCAATGCATACTGTACGCCGATTTTCTTCAAGGTATTGGCTGCTTCGTCGGCGATGTAGCCTTTAGCTATACCGTCGAGGGTTATACCCATGCCGTCTTTCAGGAACCTGATGCCTTGCTTGTTAAACCGTATCTCGTCGGCATCAACAAGGGCTAATGCTGCTTTGACCTTTTCGGCTGAAGGTACCCGGCCTGTCTTAACAAATGATTCTTTGTAGAGATCTACAAGGGGTTGCACGGTTATGTCGAAAGAACCCTTGCTCAGAAAATGGAAGTAGGAAGCCTTACTCATAACGGCAGCCAATTCCGGGCGTACATCTTTGAGCTGTCCTTTATGGTTTAGCCAGGACACCGGGGTATCCGTGGAATAACGATCAAATACTTTGATCAATTCTTCCATTCTGGAAAAACCCCGTTCAACAGCCTCCATGGCCTTGTCCGGAGAGGCATGGACTACATTTATATTGACCAAAGTACCCATCAGAGGGCGGGTTCTACTGACCCGATGAAGATCGTTTGAAAGTTTAGCCTCGGATGATGCTGGCAAGAGATTCGAGACTGCCATGCCAAGGCCAAACACTCCCATAATCTTTAGGCAGTCTCTGCGGCTGGTTAATGTTTCCCATTTCTCTTCTTTGCATCTTTTATCCATTTCAACCTCTCCTTTCCGGAACCGGTTAAAAATATACTTCAGTGTCTAGTTTTCATAGACCATAACGACTTATTAGTCAAGATTTTTTCACTGGCCTGATAGAGAGTTTTTGGCCAACACAAAGGCGACAAATCCTGGCCCGGTCCGGGTGTTGGAAAATATTGCGTGCTTGACGTGAGCAGGAAATGCATTTAAGGTATAATCAGAATATCCACGGGGTTTCTGCATAAGGCAGATAAAAGAAGTGTTTTGGGGGTGAATAATGAGAACATTTGTTGTGGTAACAGCTTTTCTGTTATTTTCTTTTTACTTTGCGGGCCTGTCGACTTTACACCAGGCATGGGCGGCGAAACAGGATGCCACCTATGTAGGTATGGCCAAGTGTAAAGAATGCCATCCCGCGCATGTGGAAACATACTATACATGGAAGTATTCTAAAAACTTTCGCATCATACAGATGCGAAAGAGAGATAAAGATCCCAAATGTCTTCGTTGCCACACAACAGGTTTTGGGCAGCCGGGTGGTTTCATCGGTGTAGAAGAAACCCCGGATATGGCAAATAAGCAATGCGAGTGTTGCCATGGACCGGCCAGCTTACATCTCAAGGCACCAACAAAACGAGAACATCAGAAGACTTTAACCATTCCTAAAAACGTTTGTACAACCTGTCATAGCGGGCACAAACACCCCGGATACTAATCTATGAAGGACGGGTGCATGGCGCATCTAAAACGAAAACTAAAAGCCTTTCTCCTCTTAGGCAGCCTGCGGGTGAAAGTTATGTTGGGCGTGGGACTGATTTTGCTCATGGGCATGGGTACCTTTACATACGTAGATGTCGTATCGCACCGAAAGGATTTTCTGGACGAAGAGGAAAGGAAGGCCGCAGAAATAAGTGACACCGTTATGAAGAGCATCGAATATCCGATGCTTGATGGGGAAATGGAGCAGGTCCAGAGCATATTAGAGCGTCTGCGGACGGTGAAAGATGTCGATGTCGTGCATCTGTGTGATATAGAAGGCATTATAAGGTACAGTGGTGTGCGAGAAGGTAACATTGGAAGGGTTACGGAATCTCCTATTGCTCTGGAATCCTTACGTACCGGCAGGCTGGCTAAGGGTCTGGAGATGCGGTATGTGGAACATCCTGAAAAACCGGAAAAAGTTCTTCGTTACGCTATGCCTATACCCAATGAAAAACCCTGCTTCAAATGCCATGGATCGGGACCTGACCTTTTAGGGATTTTGACTGTTGGTTATAAATGGTCTCGTATTGAAGAAATGGTTAGTGGTCATCTAAGGCGTGATTTCTTTTATTTCATCCTCTCACTTACCGTTATAGGCTTTTTTTTAAATAAATGGCTGACCAGATCTGTTACCCGCCCTATATCAATGCTGACCGGGTGGGCCGATGAGGTTAGCCATGGCAACCTGGATGTCAAGCTTGATCTAGGCAAACCGGTGAATTGCTGGGAGAAAGAAAAATGTGACAAAGAAGATTGCCCGGCCTATGGGCGTCCTGATATGAGGTGCTGGTTCGTCGATGGCACCCTTTGTAAAGGCCAGCCTATGGGAAAGTTTCCAGATAAACTGGGTGACTGTCATGGTTGCCCGGTATACAGGGAGCATGTGGGAGACGAGATAGTTCAGTTGGGTGATTCCTTCCGCCATATGGTCGCGGAATTGAAGAGATCCAGAGAAGAATTAAAGTGCGTGTATGAAAGAAACCTGCAATCAGAAAGATTGGCCACCATCGGTAAAGGCGCTGCCTATATTACTCACGAAATCAAGAATCCCCTTATGCTCATCGGCGGTTTTTCAAGGCAGGTTTTTGAGTCTCTGGGGCCTGAAGACGAGAACCGTAAAAAATTACAGATTGTGATTGGTGAGATAAAGAGGCTGGACGAGCTCCTCATCGATATATCTGATTTTACCAGAATGGCTCAGCCCCAAAAGAGCATACGGAATATCAACGCGGTGGTGGGAGATGTTTATAGTTTGATGGCCCCGGGGCTTAAAGAGCAAGGGATAGATTTTACTAGGACCGTAGATAGTCACATCCCTGAAAGTTCTTTCGACCCACTCCAGATTAAGCAGGTTTTGATAAATCTAGTCAAAAACGCTGTAGAAGCCATGCCTGCGGGGGGAAAGATTGATGTTCGTACGACCCTGGAAGGTGAGATGGTCAGGATTACCGTTACAGATACCGGAAAGGGCATTCCGGCTGGAAAGCTTAAAGATATATTTGATCCATTTGTTACGACAAAGACAAAAGGAACAGGACTTGGGCTGGCCATTTCGCGAAAGATAATCGAGGATCACGGGGGTACGATTGACATAAAAAGTAAAGTAGGGGAAGGTACAACCTGCAGCATTATCTTACCCATCGCTTCGTGATTAATGCCGGCCTACTACCTTCTTAATCCCGCCTTCAAAAAACTCTTTTACCGACCGTACCTGGAACAGATGAAATGAAGTGGTCTGCTTAGGGGGGGCATACGCCAAAGAGGCCTTCAACTACGCTGACCAAAGTTGCTTTTGTTTTCGGCTAATGTTAAAAAGGTACTAGTATGCCCCAAAAAGTGACTGAGAAAACAAAAGATAAAATGATCCTGCCCAAAGACGTGCTGGCCGCCATGCGCATGGCGGGGCGGCCTCTTTTTATGCGCGAGATATTGCGTATCTTAAGACCTGCCCCAAGAAGTAAGAAACTTGTAAAGGAAATGATGGAGCGGATGGTGCAAGACGGTGGGCTGGTGCTACTTAAGGAGGGTCGCTACGGAATTCCGGAAAGCATGAATCTGGTTGCCGGGCGTTTGCAATCAAATCCAGGCGGTTTTGGTTTTGTGATACCGGAGGAAAAAGGAATAGAGGATGTCTTTATCCCCGGGCGGAAGATGAAAGACGCTATTCACGGTGATCGCGTAATTGTACGCCTGGAGCATGGCTTGGGCGGCCGCCGTCCAGAAGGGAGAGTTATCCGTGTTCTCGAGAGGAAGAATAGGTACATAGTAGGCACTTTCGCCAAGGGCCTCGGAACTTCCTGCGTAATACCTGAAGACGAAAGATTTCCTTTTGAGGTTATTGTTTCCTTAAGAGATACCGCGGGTGCACATCCAGATGAGATGGTGGTGGCAGAGATAACAAACCTTCCGCCAGGAAGGCGTAATCCTGAGGGCAAGATAATAAAAGTACTGGGCGACCCGGAAGATATGACCGTACAGACTCAAATGGTCATTTACAAGCACGGCGTTATTCAAGATTTTCGCCCCGAGGCACTGGAGCAAGCACGCAGTCTCTCCCCGGGGGTATCCGCAGGGAAAGGGCGTAATGATCTAAGAGATATCCTTACGGTCACTATAGACGGGGAGCAGGCTAAGGATTTTGACGATGCCGTATCTATCGACAAAGATCGCCATGGGTATAAACTCTATGTTTCCATTGCGGATATCGGTCATTACGTACCCATAGGTAGTCCTCTTGACGAAGATGCATATAAGCGAGGTAGTAGCGTATATTTTCCTAATTTCGTTGTTCCTATGTTTCCGGCCACACTTTCAGATGATTTAGGTAGCCTGAGACCCCGGCAGGAAAGACTGGCTTTCACGGTTTTCTTGGTCTTTGACCGCAAGGGTGAGATACGGGAACGCAGTTTTTTTAAGAGCGTCATCCACAGTGATGCCCGTTTGACCTACACGGAGGTCAAGGGTATTCTGGTAGACAAGGATAGAAGCCTGCGGCGTAAATACCATTCGCTGGTCAAGCCGCTGGAGTGGATGGCAGAGCTAAGTCAAAAGCTCGGTGAGCGGAGGAGACAGCGAGGTAGCATTGACTTTGATCTTCCCGAGCCGGAAATAATACTTGGTGTCCAGGGGACCCTGGAAGACATTATACGCCGGGAGAGAAACCTTGCCCACCAGATCATAGAAGAATTTATGATAGCGGCCAACGAGGCCGTAGCTGATTTTATCTCTGAGAAAAATATCCCCTGTCTTTATCGCGTACACGCGGAACCAGAAGCCGAAAAGGTCCACAATTTTCTCCACTTTGCCGATTCTCTTGGTTTGCCAGTGGAGTTTCCGGAAAAAATGGCACCTCGCTGGTTTCAGCAGGTGCTTGGTTTTGTGGAAGGTAAACCTACCGAATATATTGTCAATACGCTTCTTCTCCGTTCGATGAAACAGGCCGTTTACGCGGCGGAAAACAGTGGACATTTTGGTCTGGCTTCAACTAATTACACTCATTTTACTTCTCCCATTCGCCGTTACGCCGACTTGGTTGTACACCGGATTCTGCATCGTGTGCTGGAGGGTGGCACTACGCCATTATATCCCTTGGCACAGCTATCTGAGATAGGACAGTACATTTCAACGCAGGAACGATTGGCCATGGAGGCTGAACGAGAGATGGTTGATCGCCTGCGTGTTCGTTTTATGGCGGGTAAAATTGGTGAGGAATATGATGGCATTATCTCGGCGGTTACTTCTTTCGGCTTTTTTGTAGAACTACGGGAAATTTTTGTGGAAGGCGTTGTCCGCTTAGTGGACATAGCTGACGATTATTACTCTTATGAAGAAGAGCATCATCGCCTGGTGGGTAGAAGAAAAGGGCAGGTTTTCCAAATAGGGGATTTTGTTCGGGTCCAGGTAACAAAGGTTGATATTCCGCGCCGCCACATCAATTTGGTTCTGGTAATGAAATATACATCCAGAAGTAGTTCGTGGATATAAAAACCATTAAAGCCAATCTTAACAACATCGCTATTATCCTACATAAACCACGTTACCCCGAGAATATAGGCGCGGTCGCGCGATGTGCTATGAATATGGGTATTCCAAAAGTAATGGCTGTCAGTCCCGCGAATCCAGATCGTGAAAAGATGCTAAAGATGGCCACTCATGAAGCGGCAGGCCTGATCGAAGATATGGAGGTTTATGATGATCTTGCTGCGGCCTTAGCACCATTTCAGTATGTAGTAGGTACTACGGCCAGATTGGGGAAGCATAGGCAAGCGTTAGAGATGCCGCGCGAGCTGGCGGGCCGGCTTGTAGACCTTTCTCAGAATAGTAGAGTGGCTCTGGTTTTTGGCCCTGAAAATACGGGATTGACCAACGAGGAACTGAAATACTGTCATACTGTGACCACTATACCTGCGGCAGGTTTCGCTTCTCTTAATCTGGCCCAGGCAGTTATGATCTTATGCTACGAGATTTTTGTGGCCGCTAGCGAGGCATCTTCCGTGGTGCGATTTACACCGCAGCTGGCAACATCTAAAGAACTTGAGGGCATGTATAGGGATTTGCGGCAGGCACTGCTCGAGATTGGTTTTCTTAAATCTGAAAGCCAGGAGTACGGTCTTAATCAAGTACGGGCATTTCTTTCTCGCATCAAACTCCTTTCACGGGAAACGCAGCTTATTCGTGGCATTTGCCGACAAATCAAGTGGTTCAAGAAGAACTCGTAGCAGTATACCGCGGAGAACACGAAGAGCGCAGAGATAGTTTTTGATTCAGTAAAATAGTTTTCTCTGCGTACTTTGCGCAC
>CAYSYZ010000026.1:0-18227 GCA_964435205.1 uncultured Desulfovibrionales bacterium | reverse complement strand
CTTTGTGCGAATAATCCAGGGTCCGCTTGCCAGTCAGCAACGCCAAAAGTAGCCCATCATCCCGGCAACGGCCTCTACGGGGCCATTTCCACCACAAAGGCGAAGAGATGGATTACGTCCTTTCAGGCAGACTGAAGATAGCTCTCAACAGTGCTACCTGCACGGTTCGTGCAGGGATGTGATCTATCTGACTTCGGAGATTCCCAGTCAATGGAAAAATCCAGGACCTAACGTGGCCAGATTGTTGTGGATTAAGGCAAAGTCGCTATCCGAAAAGTTTCTAATTTATTGTACTAAATCGTCTTGAATCGCTTTCAACAGGTCGTTTGCCTTGAGATCCTCGAGCTTAAAATACCGTGCCCCCATCTGGAGCGAGAGCTTATAGGCCAACCCGAACGAAATCATCCCCGGTTTTTCAACATCGATCACCACGCTGCGGATGCGGGAATCCTCACTGATAAACCCCGCAACCTCCATAGCCTCCGCAATTGGTTTACCTCCATATAGGTCTACGTTTGCCTTTCCGTCGCTGATTAAAATCAGTAAGGGATATATATTTGAGTCTTTGCGGAGATAATTTTCAATGATTTCATACCCCAGGACTATCCCGTGAGGCAAAGGGGTCTTCCCCCCGGCAGGGAGTTCTTCTAGCAGCTTATAGGTAAGTTCAATACTGTTGGTCGGTGGCAGCAGCAATTCAGCCCGATCTCCCTTGAAGGCCACCATGGCCACCTTGTCCCTCTTCTGGTATGCATCCATAAGGAGGGAGAGGATGGCTCCCTTGGTCTCGATCATCCTTTTTTCCGCCCCCATGGAACCGCTAGCATCCACCACAAAGACAATGAAATTTCCGACCTTTTTTTCCCTCCTTTTTTCCCTGAGATCACCCCGTTCAATGACCATAGCCACATCTTCTCTCTTCCTTTTTCTTTGATAAGGGGCTGCTGCTCGAATCGTCGCGTCAAGCGCAATATCATTGGTTTTGTAGCGTATGGCGCTCCGGATATATCGACCAGCCTTCGTAAAGGTCTCTGTACGACTCCTTCGCCCCGAGCCTTTACGGAGTATCCGGTCCCTGCCGGCCTGGATGTTTTTGACCCGGAATGGCGTGCCTATGGGGAAAACCGTATCCAGGGTGAGGATCCCGCCGCTCCGCCTTTCCCGGTCGTCTTCTTGCCCTTTAGGTGAACTTCTCTCATCCTGTGAACTTCTGCGGCCTTCCCTTTGAGCTTCTGCCCTCGGTTCTTGCGGCTCATGTCTATCCATATCCTGCTCGCTCGAGCCGGGTTTCTCATCACTCTGCGCCTGGGGAGACATTCTCATCCGATGAAAGAGAACAAATTCTGCCGCCTCCCTCACATCCTCTTCATTCACCTCTTTTCGGCCTTCCAGAGAGGCAATAGCCAGGGCCGTCTTTCTCATGATGATATCCGCACGCTGTCCCGCTACGCAGGCCTCCAGGGCCAGTTTCGAACAAAGACCAACCATCCTTTCCGAGATGTTTACAGACGGAAGGAGTCTCCTGGCCCTAAGTATCCGTTCCGCCAGGACTTGCTGTTCATTCTGAAACCGTCTGACAAATCCGGCGGCCTTTTTCTCAAAACTTTCCCTCCGCCTGACTACCTCCACCCTTTCGTACGGATCCTCCACCCCTTCTATCTGAACGCACAACCCGAATCGATCAAGCAGGTGCGGACGTAGTTCTCCTTCCTCCGGATTCATCGTTCCGATGAGGATGAATTCGGAAAGGTGGGCAAAGGAAACCCCCTCCCGCTCCACGATATTGACGCCCATGGCCGAGGCACCGAGAATTACATCCACAATATGGTCATGCAGGAGGTTCACTTCGTCTATGTAAAGGATGCCCCGGTGAGCAGCGGCAAGGAGTCCCGGTTCAAAACGCCTCTCCCCCGCTTTTATAGCCTGTTCCAGGTCAACTGTTCCCAGGACCCGGTCCTCAGTACATCCAAGGGGAAGATCGGTAACCTCGATTTTTCTCCTTTCGATGGACAGAGAACCCCCTTGCTTCAGTTTTGTTTTACAATGGGGACAGAGGTTTCGATGCTCGTAGGGGTCACAGTTAAAGGGGCAACCCGAAACTACATCTACATCTGGCAGGACCGCCGCCAGGCCCCGGACCGCAGTTGATTTGGCCGTTCCTTTTTCCCCACGAATGAGCACTCCTCCAATCGAAGGCGAGACGGCGTTCAGCAATAACGCCCATTTCAATCTTTCCTGCCCGACAATGGCTGAAAACGGATAGACACTCTGTTTATTCCAATCCATCTGGTCGCTGTTCCCGGCTATTTACGGTTCTGACTGTGGCAGTGGTCATAGCTATGTGTGTGGACATGGGTATGACCATGTACATGGCCCAGCTCACCCTTGATAATCCCTTCTATTTTCCCCGCCTCTACCCCGGGTTTCTGAAATGGTTTCCTCCGCATCCGGTGTTGAAGCGCCATTTCCGCGACCATTTGAAGATCCTCCCGGGAGACCTCTTTTCGCCCATTAAACGCGGCAATGGTCCTGGAGGCCTTTGTCATACTGATATCCGCCCGGTGTCCGTCTACGTTCATATCAATAGCGATGCGGGCGATCAGATGCAGCATCTCATCAGATATAACCACCTCCTCCAGAAGGTCTTTCGCCCTGACTATGGATTCCTGGAGTTTCTTTTCCTCTTTCTGCCACGTCATCTGGAATTGCACCGGATCCTCCTCGTATGCTGCCCTCCTTTTAACCACTTCTACTCTCAAATCCGCATCGGTGATCCCATCGACATTCACGCACAGACCAAATCGGTCCAGCAACTGAGGACGTATTTCCCCTTCCTCCGGGTTCATGGTCCCAACCAGAATAAATTTAGCCGGATGAGAATAGGAAACGCCCTCCCTTTCGATAATGTTTACGGCCATGGCCGCAGAATCAAGGAGCACATCCACGATTTGATCATCGAGGAGATTGACCTCATCCACATAAAGAATGCCTCTATTGGCCTCCGCGAGGATACCGGGCTCAAACCGCTTTTCCCCCTTTTTTATAGCGTATTCTATGTCCAGGGTACCGACAACCCGGTCTTCCGTCGAGCTCACCGGAAGATCGACCACCCTTATCTTTCTTCTCCTGACTGGAAGGCTTTCTCCGCGTTTCACACGAGTCAGGCAATCCTGACACATCTCCTCGCCCTGACCCGGGTTACAGCCAAACCTACAGTCGGCAACCACATCTATCTCCGGGAGAAGATTGGCCAGTGCGCGAACCGCCGTCGACTTGGCAGTTCCTTTCTCCCCGCGGATAAGGACGCCCCCCAGTACCGGATTGATAGCATTCAGGATCAAAGCATCCTTCATCTTCTCCTGACCCACTATGGCCGTAAAAGGATAATTAACTCTCTCTAAACCCATTTCCTCTTCCTCTAGATGTTATTCGTTTCTTACGACTGCCTCTAGTTTACTCTTGATCTCTTTCATCATCTCATGCCAATTTTCTACGTCTTCAGATGTACGGACGTCTATCGAACCACCCTGGAAGTCCCCTTCCACGCCCTCCATCCTCTCCTCTATCCAGCCCTCTATCTCCAGGTAAGTATCCTTTAATGCCTCCAATATCTCGCGGTCAGCAGTCCACAGCCCCCGTTTTTCCGCCTCCAGCAACCTCCGGGCAATCTCCTCCAGTGCCCAGGGATTGTTCTCCTCGAAGAATCTGCGGTTCTCTTCGTTTAAAACGAAAGTCCTGGCCATATCATCAAAGATCCAATCGTCTACCTCTTGAGTGGTTGCCTCCCAGCCGTAAACCCGGCCCACCCGTTTTGAAATATCTCCCGCGCCTTTGTAGCCGTGTCTTTTCATGCCCGCGATCCATTTTGGATTGAGAAGCTTGGTGCGCACAACCCGCCTTACCTCATCCGCCAGGTCCCTGAGCTCTACGTGCTCCGGCTCGCGGGTGTCTCCATAGTAATTTTTTATGCCCTTGCCAGAGATGCTCCGGGCAGCAGCAGTCATCCCCCCGTGGGTGCCAAAATAACAGCAGCAGCCAAAAAGATCGTATTCGTCGGTGACTACCTTATTAAACGAGATATCCACGGTCTTTAGGTTCTGGACCAGCTGTTCGCGGGATTCTTCACCAAAAACGTCCTTGCCATAAGCATAGCCGTTCCAGTAAATGAAAACGGCCGCCAGGTCCTTTTCTTCCTTCCAGGCCGAGGCATAAACAGCCAGATTTACCCCCGCCATGTAGGTCCCGGGCTTCGAAGCAAACAACCTTAAAGTGGCTTTCCGCCACGCGCCCTTATCAGACTTCCCCCCCCCGCTGGAAGCCATCTGCTCCAATGCGTGCTTCCTCACAAAATTCATCTCGATAGGTTCATCCAGTTGGGCTATGGCCTGTACGGCCTCATCCACCAGCTCCATGCAGTTGGGGAAATTATCTCTGGTAAGACCGGACACCCGGATAGTCACATCCACTCTCGGCCTTCCTAGTTCTCCGAGGGGAATGATCTCAAATCCTTTTACCCGGCCATTGGACAGCCAGACCGGTCTCACGCCAAGGAGATTCATAATCTGAGCCATTCCCTCTCCGTCGGACCACATGATGTCTGCACACATCCAGTACATGGCCACATTTTCCGGAATCCTTCCCTCTTCCTTCCGGTATTTTTCGATCAGGCCATGGGCCAGCCTCTCCCCCACTTTATAGGCCGCCCGGGTGGGGACTCTGTGCGGATCGAGAGAATAAAAGTTCCTCCCGGTGGGGAGTACATCCGCCCGGCCACGGGTGATCAGCCCGGAAGGGCCGGCGGGCACATAACCGCCGTCAAAACCATGCAGGAGGGCGTCTATTTCCTTGGAATTTTCTATCCGCGCGTTAAGATCTAAGATCTGCTCCTTAACCGCAGGGAAGCCGTCCCACTGCCTATCGTCTCTTAACCTATCCCCGAACAAATCTTTCAGTCTCTCCCGCAGGTCTCCGTTTCTGGCCGATAAGACCTCCTCAATAATCTTCCTGCCAAGCAGGTCGATCTCTTCCAGCAACTCTCCGTGGCTCTTAAGATGATGGGTATTGATAGCCCCTTGATCGCCTAAAAGGGCATCGAGATCCAGTCCCATCAACCGGCAAATCAGCTTGCGAAGCGACACGGCCTCTCCGGCGTCATATCGCAGGATAGAATAGATGAAATCAGTCCGCCTCTGCCCTTCAGGCAGTTCCCCAAATACATGCATCCCGTCTTGGATCTGGGTGTTCCGGATTCTGCTCAGGGCGTTATGGGCGGCTCTGGCCACCTCTTCGAAGGACATATCCTCCGTCAAGCCGATCTCTTTATCCAGATTAGTCCCTTTTATCAAATCTAAAACCAGGTGCTCCAGGGTATGTGCCCGGCCTCGGTCATTAATCCTGGCCTGCTCGTATTCTCCCAAATAGCGGCCAAGCTCCTCAAGCTCCTCGTAGAGTTCACCCTGACTCATAACCGTTTGCATATGATCTACCAGGGTGGCATAGCTTCGCCTCTTGGCGATGGTTCCTTCGGGGGAATTATCGGCATTATAGATGTAGAGATGTGGGAGGCGGTGGATAGAAAGATCCGGCAGACAGGCCTCGGAAAGACCCACGCCTTTTCCCGGAAGAAACTCAAGATTCCCGTGTGTTCCCACATGCACCACGGCATCCGCCCCAAACCCTTCTTCAAGGTATCGATATGTAGCTAAATACTGGTGAGGAGGAGGTACGTCCGGATCATGTAATAATTTACACACTGTGCCGTCACACCTTGGCCCGGCACATCCCCTTTTGGGCTGGACACACACCACTACATTCCCGTAATTTACTCCGGTCACCAATATCTTGTTCTCATATACCATGGCCGCCGGAACGCCGTTTATCTCTTGACCGGGTGGGTCCCCCCACATCTTGCTTATCCTTTCTTTCGTTCTCTCCGGAAAGGTCTCCCACCAGCCGAGATATTCATCGAGCGGCACCATGGAAAGGATGCCACCCTTCTTTATGATTTCACGTACAGTGGTCCAGCGGAACTCAGAAATAGCCTTTCTCGCCATGATCGTCTCAATAAGTTCTTTGCCATCGCGCGGCGGCTCCACCCGGTAACCCCTTTCCCTCATGGTATTCATTATCCGGGCCACACTCTCCAGGGTATCGAGGTGGGCACCACAGCCAACCGTAGATTCCACTGACGCACACGGATTGTTATGGAGCATGAAGGCCACCCTCCTTTCGGAAGCAGGCTTTTGCCTCAGGTCGATCCATTTTTTCACCCTTTCAACCAGTCGGCGGCACCTTTCCCTGATAGCCGTCCGCTGCTCCACACCAGTCCCTGTTTCATCGTCAGTAGACCTGCCTGCTGCCCCGATAATGATGGGCTCAATAACTCCTTCAAATTCTGGCAGCGCCACCGACCAGGCGATGTCACTACCCAACCCCTGGGTGCCCTCCTCCCATTCCTTTATGTTCTTATAGTAGGAGGTTATAGGCTGAAATACCGGAACATCCAGTGCTTTTAGTATCTCCAGTCCTGAGTCGACGCCCGTGGAACCGGATAGATCATCTCCCTTCGTCTTCCCCAGAAAAAAGGCCTGTAACTTGATGAGTGCATCAATCCTGGGAGTCCCCTCCGCCGTCAAAAACATCTCTCTGGCAACCTCTCCGCTCCCTCTGGCCCCCAAGTTCTCATCTTTAACACTGTACGAAAACGCCGGGATCACGTTCAAACCAGCCTTTTCGAGTTCCTCGATCAGTGTATTTTCTACCTCCAGGTTATCATTAACCCAGTAGAAACGAGAAAAGAGGATACCTACGCCAGGCCGCCTCTCCTGCGGTTTGTACCAGGACAGATAATCTCCGATAGTCCTGAAACAGCTTGCAGCCCTGGGATGATGTAACCCCTCCCAAGGCATCTCCCGGGGTGGCTGGCAAGAGATATCTGATCCCCCGACCTCGCGGGCCAGGTAGCAGAGCATATTTCTGAAGTTATCTTCCCCGCCCATGGTCATGTAGCTGTAGCAAGTACCCACCACTTCCGGTCTAACCGTAGATAGATACCAGAATGATGGATCATAGCTCACACAGACAATGGGGATCTTTTTTCCTATTTCTCTTAGCTTATCCTCGATCAGGTCCCAGAAGCCCTCTGAAGAACGATAGAGCAAGACAAGGTCGCTACATTCCAGTTCTGCCAGCACTTCTTCCACTTTTGAAGGATCACTATCGAGGGTCCTGGATGAAAATGCCTTGAGGTCCAGAAAATCCAAGCCCTTGCCAGAACGCAGTAACATTGGGATGTGACTATTCCACATAATAGATCTGATCTTCATGGTATTCCCCGTTTATCTTCCAGATGGCGTAACTGCAGGTAATCGATCTTTTTCAAACATAATCATCCAGGGCATGAGGATATATGTTATATCTCTTTTTGTTCCATAATAAACCTCGAATATCACATAAGGAATGTTGTTTAATTGACTGAGATAGCGCCTCTATCCATGGCTTTTCGCCGTGTCCCGCGCAATCATGACGACTTTAAGTCAATCTCTGGCCGCTCCCCAGTGCCCAAATTGGTAACACAAAATTATTACTAGTGCTACTTATCAAACTGTTCGCGCGGTTGTCAACAAGTATCCGCTCACCGCTTCACATAATGTCAAAGGTCGTTATTCTTTTTTAGCCCGGCCGGGTCTTGGGAAAAACTTTGGCACCCTCTTCATGTACTCCAGGTACTCCCCACCAAAACGCTTCTGTAATTCCCTCTCCTCCAGGGGAATGATCACCAGATGAACAGCCAATAAGTCCAGAACGGCCACCAGAGCGACGGTTAGGACGCCCGAGACGAGGAACGCACCAACGAAGATCATGGTATGCGCCAGATAGGTTGGGTGCCTTGCCAGCGCAAAAGGACCTTTTTTAACCAGATGCATCTTCGTCTTTTCTGAAACCTCAGGTAGTCCAATGAGCCCGAATCTCAAGTACACTCCTGTCAGGAGGTGCAGAATCAGACCGATGAAAAATAAGATCCACCCCAGATAACCCAAGAACGGAGGCATCGGAAAGCGCCAAGAAAAAAGAAGTCCCTTAATCGAATAAAGGTAATAGGCCATTGGCAGCCAGATAGAGATTGGAAAGACAAGCGTCACCAGCCCCAGCTTTCTAAAGAGGCCCGTCAGGAGATGAATCGGAATCCAGAAAAGTGGGATAATTGGCCAGAAAATAATAGCGGCAAAAGCAATAATATCTTTGGTACCTGCCATGAGTTTTCACTCCTTAACTGATTATATCAATTCCCAGGAACTGCCATTTAGAAAAACAAAAAACTATTTTGAACATGCATAGCGAGCGAATACTATGCATTTTACCTTACATACGGAGATTCCCCGTCCGCCTAGGGCCGCCTGCGGCGGACGGGGAGCTTCAATCTTCACGATAGATCCTCACCCGACCGATAATAAATTAGGGGCGAAGTTATCCACATGGCAGAGTCAGAACGGAAATGAAGGTACGCTGCATACTCGCAATACTCCTTTTTATAACTATGTTTTCGGGGCACGCACCCTCGGAGGCGGGCACTGCATATCGGTACGTAGATGAAGACGGCGTAGTCTGCTTCACTGACAATCCCGCCACTATCCCCCAGGACTTGCAGGGAAAGGTGGACGTAAAGAATTTTTCCCGCCCATCGCCGACTGAAACCGTCTCGCCTGGCGTACCGGAAACAGACAAGACGGTTTCACGGGTAAATTCTCCGCGCGTGATCCCGGCGCATAGGAACCTGATAAATTATCGCTTCGACGACAGGCTCGATCTGGCCACCAACTTGCTTGGCTACGACGTGGCCATATATCCACAGTTGTTTGGCGAGAAAATCGACAAGGCCAGGGTACTGAGTCAACTGGAACAAATTGCAGAAAATATCAGAAAAGATATGAAGAAATCAAATAAAAATGACCCCAAAACGTTACTTTGCTGCATGTTGGACAGGATAACACTCTCCGGCTTCAGCTACGAAGATTGGAAGTTCGGAGAAAAGATAGGCTTTCTCAAGCATATACTGGAAGGGAAAAAGACGACCTGCTTTGGATTTAGCCTCCTCTGTCTTGCCTTAGGGGAACGATTAGGGTTGCCTCTGTACGGAGTGGGTATCCCGTGTCCTAAAAAGGATAACATGCACCTTTTTGTACGCTACGATGACGGCCAGGAACGCTTCAACGTGGAAGCCACGAACAGATCCCGAGGGCTGAGACACGGGGACAGGAGCTACAGGCAGGGGTCGGGAGCCTGGGACAGCCCATATTTTTTCAGAAATCTCAGTAAACGGGAGGTAGTCGGTGATTACCTTTATTACCTCTGGTGGATGTCCAAAGATCGTCAAAGGCTGGAACTCGCCGATGAATGCGCCAGAAGAGGTTGGGAATTGGCACCCGATTCCTGGTATACCAACTACATGATGGCCCATACCCACCTCCGGCGGGGAGAAAAGAAGCAGGCAAGAAGCTATGTGCAGAAGATGCTAGACGTCGGCTATATGGCACCACCGGAATTTTTAAAGCAGGTCAACATCGATTATCCGGATAACCGCTGGTTTAAATAAACCGGACCCATGATCTAAGCTTCTACACTCGGCCTCGTCCCAGTAGCAATCAATAATCGTCGTGTTGGTCCGGCTACGGCCGGGATTTCTTTAAAGCTTTATTTAATTAACCGCCGATGCATTCTAAAAATAGCCAGCGGAAAAAAGACGACAATAAAGACACAAAGATACCCCAGGCTCCAGAGCAGTCCCACGTCTACTAACCCAAAACTGAAGTCCCGACTCAGCTTGACAAGATGGGTAAGCGGGAAGATAACAGCCAGTTTTTGCGCCCACAGTGGTAGATTGTCAATCGGGAAAAATGTCCCGCTGAAGAGAAACATAGGGGTAATGAACAGAAATATAGGCACGTTAAATACCTCGATGTGCGGCACAATCCCTGTAAAGAACATACCAATGGAGCCAAACGCAATGCCGCCGAGAAACGCCAAAGGCATGATCAAAAGGCCCTCGGGATATTGGATGAGACCAAACAGGCTAACTACGCCCAGCATGATAGCGGTGGCAATGACCGATCTGGTCGCTCCCCAGATGATTTCACCCGCGACCACCTCTTCCAGCGAAAGCGGTGTGGCCATCATAGCATCGAAGGTCTTTTGATAATACATTCTTACGAAAGAGGCATACGTATTCTCAAAAAAAGCACTGTACATGATGTTTATTCCGATTAGCGCCGGTGTAATAAATTTAACATAAGGTAGCTCGAAACCATGATAGTGAATTTTACCCACCAGCGCGCTCAACCCTACCCCGAAGGCCAACAAATAGAAAAGAGGCTCCAGAAGAGGTGGAAGAAAATTGATTTTCCAGATTCTTCGATAAACAGTCAAATTTCTTCGCCAGACGTGAATGAACCGCCTGGATAGGCGAATTGAAGACCTGCCACTCATTCCCTGAGATCCCTACCCGTTAATTTTAGGAACACATCTTCCAGGGTTGCCATGCGCAGGATGCAACCTTCATCACAATACTGCTTGCTTATCTTCTGGAACAAATGTTCGTCTGCCTGGCCATAGATGGTCAGACGGTGGCCAAGGTCTTCACACTCCATATGCTCCGATTTTACATAGTTTCGCAACTCACGGCTTGGCTCGGACACTTCGATTACATCTTGGCCCACATATTTCCTGATCAGATCTAAAGGTCTCCCCTCAACCAGGATACGGCCGTGGTCCATGATAACGACTCTATCACAGAGGCGGGAAGCTTCATCCATATAGTGAGTGGTCAGCAATATAGACAGTCCCCGCGACCTGAGTTCTTCCAGCCGCTCCCAGACCTGGTGGCGCGACTGAGGATCCAGCCCCGTAGTAGGTTCATCCAGTATCAGAAGATCTGGATGGTTGATAAGTGAGCGGGCTAGCACCAACCGACGCATCAGTCCGCCTGAAAGTTCGCTTACCTTGTCATCTTTCCGGTGATCAAGTGCAATAAAATGCAGAAGCTCCAAGGTCCTTTCGTATGCCTCCTTTTTCGGAATATCAAAGTAACGCGCAAAAATTTCCAGGTTTTCCTGCACAGTAAGGTCGGGGTCCAGGTTGTTCTCCTGCTGGCAGACGCCGATTCGGGCCTTGATTTCACGCCACCCCGAAGAGATATCCAGGCCAAAAATTTTTAACCTGCCACCGGTCATGGGAGAAAGGCCGTACATCATTCGAATCGCCGACGTCTTTCCGGCGCCGTTCGGTCCTAAAATGCCGAAGCATTCGCCCTTTAATACCTGAAAAGAAATACCGTCGACGGCCACAAAATCACCGAATCTCTTCCGTAATCCCTCTGCTTCAATGATAGGTTGCTCTTGATTTTCTCCCTGATGTTCCTTGAAAAACATGCTTTCCCTCATTCGGATTAAGGTTATGTAACATTATTATAGGACGATTTGCTGATAATACAACACGGTGTTTTTATTTCCAGGGCCTATCCTCCCGCAGGGGCCTGGTCGGGGAAATCCCTGCAAGCGCCAACCAGGCTTTAGCCACGTCGTTGTTCGGAACTCGAATCTTGTTAAATGCACTAATATGTGTTATTAGACAAAGGTCCCGTTCGGGCACCCGGATCGCTGAAATCGCCTTACAGATTTAAGTGCGAGGGAACAACGGATGAAAATTAGTCCCGAAGACGTACAGGATGTGGCTAATCTGGCCAGGCTGACTCTTTCCAAGAATGATATTGAAGTCTTTACGAATCAGCTCGACCAGATATTGACCTACATAGACAAATTAAACGAACTCGACACGGCTCATGTGGAACCTGCACATCACGCCCTGGCCATTACAAATGCCTTCAGGCAAGACGCTGTTCAGCCTTCCATGCCTAATGAAAAAAGCCTGGCTAATGCCCCGGAAAAGAAGAACGGCGCCTTTGTTGTCCCCCGTGTTATTTGAGGTCCTCAAATGCAACTCTATGCCTTAACCATCCATGTCCTGGGTGAATTACTCCTTAACAGAGAAGTCACCGCCGTTGAGATAACCGAGTCTGTCCTGGCGCGCATTGAAGAGGTAGAGGGCAAGGTCAATGCCTATATTACGCTTACACCTGAATTGGCCCTCGAACAAGCAAGAGAAGCCGATCGCATCCTGCAAAAAGGTGAAGGTGGTCCGTTGACCGGCATCCCCATCGCCATAAAAGACCTTATATGCACCGAGGGGATACGCACTACATGCGCTTCATACATCTTAAAGGACTTTGTTCCCGCCTATGACGCCACAGTAGTCAGGAAACTCAAGGAGGAAGGAGCGGTCTTACTGGGCAAGGTAAACATGGACGAGTTCGCTATGGGTTCGTCCACGGAGAACTCGGCCTTCGGCATAACCAGAAATCCGTGGCATCTTGACTATATCCCGGGGGGGTCCAGCGGCGGTTCCGCAGCAGCCGTGGCTGCAGATGAGTGCATTGCTTCCCTTGGTTCGGACACCGGTGGCTCCATCCGCCAGCCAGCAACTCACTGTGGCATAGTGGGATTGAAACCCACCTATGGTGCCGTTTCCCGTTACGGGCTCATCGCCTTTGCTTCATCCTTGGACCAGATCGGCCCCTTAACCAAGGACGTCACCGACTGCGCCCTTGTTCTTAATCTCATCCACGGCCACGATCCTCTCGACTCGACGTCGGCCCCTCGGCGGCAAGTAGACTATACGAAGGCCCTGACCAAAGGCCTTAGGACGCTTAAAGTCGGTATCCCTAGAGAATACTTTCCCCCCGGGTTATCTCCGGACGTCGAAAATGCCGTACGTAATGCGGCAAGCATACTTTCTGACCGGGGTGCAGAGATTATAGAAATATCCCTTCCCCACACCGAGTACTCCGTAGCGGCTTATTATATCATAGCTCCGGCTGAGGCCAGCTCCAACCTCGCCCGTTATGACGGCGTGAGATACGGTTATCGGGATGCAGACGCCAAAGAACTTCTGGACATGTATCAGAATACCCGGTCGAAGGGTTTTGGGCCTGAGGTAAAGCGACGCATAATGCTCGGCACTTACGCCCTTTCATCCGGCTACTACGAAGCCTATTACAAAAAGGCCTCCCAGGTACGAACCCTGATCATGGAAGACTTTAAAAAGGGTTTTGGCGTGTGCGACGTTATCCTGACTCCGTCCACGCCCACCCCTCCCTTCAAGATCGGTGAAAAGATTGACGACCCCTTACAGATGTACTTATCCGATGTCTTCACTATACCGGCCAACCTGGCCGGCTTACCGGCAATATCCGTACCCTGCGGCTTCAGCGCGGATGGCCTGCCGATCGGGCTTCAATTGCTGGGCAACCATTTTGCCGAAGAAAAGTTATTAAGGGTTGCCTACAACTTCGAACTGGCAACAGACTTTCATACGAAGAAGCCACCTCTTGTATCCGGAAAGAGCAGCCCACGTTAGCGCATAACTACCCCCCAAATTTCTGCCAAGAGGTTACCAATACGCAAAAAAGCCCTGCATAGAGACGGCAGGGCTTCCCGCCACAACTTGCGAGCATTCTTGGCAATATCTATTACTTTTGACTGCTTACTCTTTGCCTGAGGATGCTAGAAGGCTTGAATGTAACGACACGTCGGGGGGCAAGTACAAGTTCGGTACCGGTCTGAGGGTTTCTGCCTCGCCTCTCCTTCTTGCATTTGACATTGAATTTACCAAAACCGCTGATAAGCACACTTTCATCATTAGCAAGGGACGTCTTGATGATCTCTAGCAAGGCTTCCATGGTCCTTGCCGCTTCAGCTTTCCGAAGATTATTTTTCTCATAAATACGATTAACAAGATCGGCTTTGGTCAGTGTCATAAAAGCAACCTCCAGGGTAAATCTACCGGGCAAAACTCTCCCGACCCATAAATTTAGCAGCGTGGCCCAGTTCTTCCTCAATGCGCAGGAGCCGGTTATATTTGGCTACGCGCTCGGAGCGCGAAGGTGCACCAGTTTTGATCTGCCCGGTATTCAGGGCCACAGACAAATCGGCAATGGTAGTGTCTTCAGTCTCGCCTGAACGGTGGGAGATGACCGACCGATATCCAGCACGATCTGCCATTTGAATCGCGTCTATGGTTTCGGTCAGAGTACCAATCTGGTTCAGCTTAATTAATATAGCGTTTGCCACACCGTCTTTTATGCCTTTAGACAGGAGGCTTGTATTGGTGACAAATACATCATCGCCCACCAGTTGTATCTTGCCGCCCAAACGGTCCGTAAGTTTTTTCCATCCCTTCCAGTCATCTTCAGACAAACCATCCTCTATGGAGATTATTGGGTATTTTTTAAACCACTCCTCATAAAACCTGATCATGCCATCTGTATCTTTAATGGGTTTTTCTTCAGCTGATAACCTGTACTTTCCCTTCTTGTAAAACTCACTGGCTGCGGCATCCAACGCAATCCATATCTCCTGACCTGCCTTGTATCCGGCCTTCTCAATCCCTTCCAGGATAACTTCCATGGCCTCTTCGTTCGACCTCAGGTTTGGTGCAAAACCACCTTCATCACCGACAGCAGTCTGATAGCCTTTGCCCTTTAAAACCCCCTTCAAGGCATGAAAGGTCTCCACCCCCATGCGCATGGCCTCGCAGAACGAAGAGGCTCCGCACGGCACAATCATAAATTCCTGGATGTCCACGTTGTTATCAGCATGCGCACCACCGTTTAAAATATTCATCATGGGCACAGGCAACACCCGGGCGGCAACACCGCCGAGATACTCATAGAGAGAAACACCCAGTTCATTAGCTGTAGCCTTGGCTACCGCTAATGACACGCCCAGGATGGCATTGGCCCCGAGCTTACTCTTATTCTTTGTCCCATCCAGGGCTATCATGTTTTTATCGATAAGTGTCTGTTCAGCCGACTCAAGACCGGTGAGAGCCGGGGCAATTTTCTCGTTTACATTCTTTACGGCCTTTGAGACACCTTTCCCCATGTATCTGGTACTAATTTTATCACGGAGTTCCAGGGCCTCTCTCTTGCCGGTAGAAGCACCGGATGGTATTGCTGCCCGTCCCATATAACCGGAGTCGAGGTATACATCGACCTCTACGGTGGGATTAGCTCGCGAATCAAAAATCTGCCGGCCAACTATCTGAACAATCTCGCCCACTGGCTACCTCACCCCACCACATAAAAATGAGTTATGATTCAATGAACCTTAACAAAACACAGATTTCCTGTCAATACATAATGTTTAGATGTTTTTTCAAGGTCTTACCTGAAATCTTACAAGTTGGAAATAATACGAAGTAACCCGAAGCGGTGAGCTTACAGCTTAAACTCTACGTCTGCCTAATCAGACAGGCCGTAACGTTTGATCTTATCCCGTAGCGTCTTGCGGTCAATCCCCAGCATCCGGGCCGCTTCAGACTTGTTGCCTCCACAGTTATGCAATACATGCGCAATATGATTGCGCTCTACATCAGCAAGGGTGTAAGAATCGGATGGAGAGTGGCTTAAAAACGGCAATCCAGCATACATAAAATCATGTACATCAAGGACTGGTTTTTCCGTCAAAATAACCACGCGTTCCAGTGTGTTCTCCAGTTCGCGTACGTTGCCCGGCCAATGATACTTTATCAACAGGTTCAGGGCCTCGTCCGACACAGAAAGCCCCTCCCTTCTGTACTTTGCACC
The DNA here is from genome assembly GCA_964435205.1 of uncultured Desulfovibrionales bacterium. Lineage (GTDB taxonomy): Bacteria > Desulfobacterota > QYQD01 > QYQD01 > QYQD01 > CAYSYZ01. Next base: position 2,530 of record CAYSYZ010000026.1, on the reverse strand, counting down.
CAGCCCCTCCAAAAAATAGGGCACCAATGCTGGGATATCCTCCTTGCGGTCGCGGAGAGGAGGCAGATGCATTGGCATCACGTTCAGCCGAAAAAAGAGATCCTCGCGAAAGGTTTTTCGCTCAATTGCCTCTTCAAGGTTCTTATTTGTAGCAGCTATGATACGAACGTCTACCTTAATAGAACGATGGCTGCCAACCTTGGATACGGTCTTTTCCTCTACTGCCTTAAGTAATTTGGCCTGGACATCCAGGCTGATGTTGGCAATCTCGTCAAAAAATATAGTGCCGCCCTGAGCCAGCTCAAATTTTCCGATCTTGGTTGCCTCGGCACCGGTAAAAGAGCCTTTTACATGCCCAAAAAGCTCGCTTTCAAAAAGCGTCTCCACCAAGGTTCCACAGTCCACAGCCACAAAGGGATTTCTACTGCGCCTGCTCATCTCGTGGATATGCCTGGCCACCAATCCTTTGCCCGTTCCGCTCTCACCCAATATGAGTACCGTGCTGTCAGTCGGTGCAATGAGTTCTATCATGCGCATAATTTTGGACATCGCCTTGCTTTGGTAGACAATGCGGACTGCACCTTCCTTGCTCCTGAGCTCCTGCCTGAGATAAATATTTTCTATGGCCAGGCGCCTCGTCTCCAGCGCACGTTTTACCAATATGCGGAGCTCATCCGGCTCGAATGGTTTCGGGAAAAAGTCATAGGCCCCCGCTTTCATGGCCTCTACGGCCAGCGGTATAGTACCAAAACCGGAAATGACAATAACCACCGCCTGCGGGTCTTGCTCTTTGATGTGATTAAGCACCTCCATTCCCGCCAGGTCGGGCATCCTCATATCCAGCAGAATTAGATCGAATGAAGACTCTTCAAATGCCTTCAGGCCCGCCTTACCGCTGGCTGCCGCCGCTACCTCATAACCTTCCTTGGAAAGGGTATAGTAACAGCCGTCACGTATGGCCTCGTCATCATCGATAATTAATATCTTGCCTCGTGCCTTCATCGCTATCCTTTTTCACCGGTAATTGGATGATAAATGTTGTACCCTGGCCAGGCTTGGAGTTGATCTGGATTGATCCCCCGTGATTCCGGATAATTCCGTGGCTAATGGAGAGACCCAGTCCAGTACCTTTACCACGTTTTTTCGTGGTAAAAAAAGGCTCAAATATCTTATTCAGGTTTTCCTTCCCGATGCCCGGACCGGTATCCCTGAAGTATATGCAAAAGTTGGATTCTGAAGCGCAATATTTGGTCTCAACGGTCAACGTCCCCTGCCCTTCCATGGCCTCAGCGGCATTAATCATCATATTTAAGGCTACCTGTTCAAGATTGCTGCGGTTGCCCCATATTTTCGGCAAGGCTTCACCCAGTTTCATTTCCACTCGAACCTGTCTGAACAGGATATGGTCACGAACCAGATCAAACATGTCGACGATGGTCTGGTTGATGTCTACCCACTCCCGCTCCGCTGTGTCACCGCGGCCAAAATCGAGGAGCCCCCGCACAATCATGCGGCAGCGGGTCGCCAGTCTAAAAATTTTCTCAAGGTTTTTGGCCTGACCATCTCCCTCTGGCAGGTCTTCCAACGACAGTTTTGCGTACATCAATATGCCACCAAGGGGATTATTAATCTCGTGTGCAAGTTCTGCGGCCAACTTACCCATAGCCGCAAGCCTTTCCAGATGCATAAGCTGTTTCTCAAGCCTCTTGCGTTCACTAAAATCTCTAATAATCCCTTCATACCCAACGACCTTACCACTCTCATCCCAGATGGCGTTACCGGTCAATGAGACAGAAATTTTACCGCCGCCCTTCTTCCGGAGCGTAATCTCGTAATTGCTTACAAAACCATCGCGTTCGATCCTTTTCCTGAAATCTTCCTTGTCCTGCGGGTAGTAATATAGTTGATAGATTGATCCAACAGCTAGTAATTCATCCGGTGAGGCATATCCAAGGAGCCTGGCACCACAGGGATTTACGGCCAACAACCGGCCCTCCCAATCAGCTATAAAAAGCATCCCCCTGGCTTCTTCAAAAAAATGACGAAAACTCTTGTCAGAAATCTCCATTAGATCGACTCAGACCGGTACATTTGTTACTATCTAATAGCAAACAGAATAAAAGTCAACTTTAGCTGCTTCCAATCAATTTCGAAGGGGGAAATCACAGGCCGAGGTATTTTCTTAAGAATTGCGCGGTGTACGATATCTCCTCGCAGCCAATAATATCCTGTGGCGACCCCTCGGCCACGACATTTCCGCCCTTTTCTCCCCCCTCCGGGCCCAGGTCAATGATCCAGTCAGCTTCCTTAATGACCTCCAGGTTATGCTCGACAATCACCACGGTGTTTCCCAAATCGACAAGTCTTTGCAGGACAGACATCAGTTTTTCCACGTCGGCCAGATGTAGACCCGTGGTAGGCTCATCCAGTATGTAGAAGGTGCGTCCGTGCGCCACCTTGTCCAGTTCGTAGACCAGCTTGACCCGCTGTGCTTCCCCGCCCGAAAGGGTATTGCTCGGCTGACCAATCC
>CAYSYZ010000025.1:11520-18558 GCA_964435205.1 uncultured Desulfovibrionales bacterium | reverse complement strand
AATGCGAGAGGATGGGAACGCTCATTAAAAGATGTCTTGCCAATATGCGGCCCCTGGCCTCCTTGCCCTCTGGGAAAGGAGGCCTTTTTTTGAGTAAAGACTGATGAAAAAATTGTTCAAGATAAAAGACATATTAGACATGGCCAGCTTAAGCCCTGACCAAATTACTTATATTCTGGATACAGCGGAGTCCCTCAAGGAGATTTCCACTCGTTCTATCAAAAAAGTACCCACATTACGTGGCAAAACAGTAATCAACGTCTTTTTTGAGCCAAGCACACGCACCCGCGCCTCCTTTGAAATAGCAGCAAAACGCTTAAGTGCTGACACTATAAGCATTTCAGCCTCGACAAGCAGCGCAGTAAAGGGAGAAACTTTAATCGATACCGCCCGCAATTTGGAGGCCATGAATCCGGATATAATAGTGTTGCGACACCCATTATCGGGCGCTCCTCATCTTTTAAGTAAACGGCTTAAAGCCTCGGTCATTAATGCCGGCGATGGCATTAATGAACACCCTACTCAAGCTCTTCTCGATTTACTCACTGTACGTGAAAAAAAGAAAAAAATTAAAGGCCTAAAGGTGGCCATTGTTGGAGATATTGCGCACAGCAGGGTGGCACATTCTAATATCCTGGGATTCACAAAAATGGGAGCGATGGTTGTCGTGACTGGCCCAGCAACCATGATCCCGCCTTATATAGAAAGGCTGGGAGCTAGAGTTAACCTCAGCATGAAAGAGGCCATACAGGGTGCAGACGTGGTTATGGCCTTGCGCATTCAGATGGAACGGCAAAATAGACTCAACTTTCCTTCGATCCGTGAATATGCCACGTTTTTTGGGCTCAATGAGAAACACATAGCTCTGGCCGCTCCCGATGTCATAATCATGCATCCCGGCCCTATAAATCGCGGCATAGAGATAAGTCCAGAATTGGCAGACGGCCCATACTCAGTAATACTGGACCAGGTTACGAATGGTGTAGCCGTGCGCATGGCGCTTCTTTATCTTCTCCTGGGGGGCGGAAGCCAGTGAATCTCTATTTAAAAGAGGCCAGGATAGTTGATCCATCCAGCGGAATGGACGGTTTCTACGACATATACATCCGCAACGGGAAAATAGCTTCCATCGTACCACGTGGCAAGGAAGCCGCCCCGGCTGACGCAAAAGTCCTGAACCTCTCCGGGAAAACCGTCACACCCGGACTTATGGACATGCATACTCACCTGCGTGAACCGGGTGAAGAGTACAAAGAAACCATAGCCAGCGGATGTACAGCCGCTGTAGGCGGTGGGTTCACGGCCATAGCGTGCATGCCCAATACCAACCCGGTCAATGACAATCAATCTGTAACCGAATATATCCTTCAAAAGGCGCAGGCGGCCAAATCGGCGCGGGTATATCCGATGGGAGCCATCAGTAAAGGGCTAAAAGGTGAAATCCTGGCTGAATTCGGTGACATGAAAATGGCAGGGATAGTAGCCGTCACAGACGATGGCTGCCCCGTCATGAATGGTGAACTCATGCGTCGCGCCCTGGAGTACGCAAGAAATTTCGACCTGCCCGTGGTTTCGCACTGTGAAGACAAGATGCTCTGTTCAGACGGTGTCATGAATGAGGGGTTAGTATCCACGCAGCTCGGTCTGCCCGGCATCCCGGCGGTGTCCGAAGAAGTTATGGTCTTCAGAGAAATAAAACTGGCAGCCCTTACCGGTAGCTCAATCCATATCGCGCATGTAAGCACCCGAGGCTCGGTCGATTTAATAGGGCAGGCCAAGAGAGCTGGCATTGCAGTCACCGCAGAAACATGTCCACATTATTTCTCATTAACTGAAGAAGCGGTGATAGGTTACGACACCAATGCCAAAATGAACCCGCCGCTCAGAACTCAAGATGACGGAGCAGCCATCATCGAAGGCCTCAGGGACGGAACCATAGATGCCATTGCCTCCGATCACGCCCCACACAGTGTACTGGAAAAAGACGTGGAATTTGCTCTGGCCGCCAACGGCATTGTAGGGCTTGAAACAATTCTTCCCTTAACATTAAGATTGGTTCACGCCGGTCATCTTTCCTTTTCTGAAGCCATCGCCAAGCTTTCCGTAAATCCTGCCCGTATTCTGCGGCTTGAGACTCCATCCATTGAAGTCGGGAAAAGAGCCGACCTCACCATCATTGATCCGGACAAAAAATTTATTGTTGATGTCAGCAAGTTTAAGTCCCGCAGCAAAAACTCTCCTTTCCATGGCTGGGAATTAAAGGGTAAGGCCGTTATGACGATAATAAGTGGTAAGATCGCCTTTGATGATCTGAATTAAAGACCCCTTCACCGCTCATGCCATAGGCAGATTTCCGCCCCGGCGGATCTGCCGAAGGCATGACGCCGAGGCGAAAAAGGCGTAAAGCACGCGGAGACCGCCGAGATAAGGAATGAAGTTATTCGTTAATTGTTATTCGTTATTCGAGTAACAAATAACTAATAACCAATAACGAAAATGAAGTTTTCTTTGCGCCTTTGCGGTAAAAGTATCTTTTTATGAGACCCGGTGCCCGAATATTAGTAGTCGACGACGAATTGAGCATGCGTGAATTCCTCCAGATTATGCTGGAGGGTGAAGGGTATCCGGTCGAGTGCGCCAAAAATGGCCAGGAAGCAGTTTCGCTGATCCAGAAAGTCTTCTTCGATTTGGTTATCAGCGACATCCGCATGCCTGGCATGGATGGCATTGAGGTACTAAAAAAGGTTAAAGAATTAAGTCCGGAAACGGTAGTTATAATGATCTCAGCTTATGCTACTACACAAACAGCAGTCACCGCGATGAAACTGGGGGCTTATGATTATATCCCAAAACCATTCAATATTGAGGAAATAAAGTTAATTATCCATAAAGCACTGGAAAAGAAGCAACTTATTGAAGAAAACAACCGTCTCAAAGAAGAGTTAAGGAAACTTCACCGGTACGATAAACTCGTGGGTAACTCGCCAGCCATGCTGAAGGTATACGAACTGATGAAAAAGGTCGCCAAAACGCGCAGTAATGTCCTGATTTACGGAGAAAGTGGCACCGGCAAGGAACTGGTGGCCCAGGGTATCCATGTTGAAAGTCCGCGGAACAAGCAGAACTTTGTGGCTATTAACTGCGGTAGTATACCGGATACACTTATTGAGAGCGAGCTCTTCGGCCACAAGAAAGGTGCCTTTACCGGCGCGGTAAGCGGACAAAAAGGGCTATTTAGTATGGCCGATGGAGGTACAATATTCCTGGATGAAGTATCTGAGATCTCTCCAGCCCTGCAGGTAAAATTACTACGAGCATTGCAAGAAAAAGCATTCAGACCGGTAGGGGGAACGGAAGACATCTCTGTAGACATCCGCATAATATCGGCCACAAATAAAGACCTGGAAGAGGAAGTAGCTGCAGGCAATTTCCGTGAAGATCTCTTCTACCGACTTAACGTAATCCAGATAAGAATCCCTGCTCTCCGCGAGAGGAGGGAAGATATACCCCTTTTAGTTCAGCACTTCCTCGAAAAATATGCAAGCGAAACAGAGAAGCAAGTCGATAAGATATCACCGGCAGCTCTTAAAAAACTGCTGCAGTATAGCTTCCCGGGTAACGTGCGTGAACTTGAAAACATAATTGAAAGAACTGTTGTTCTGGCCTCCTCGAACACCATCCAGGCAGAAGACTTGTCCTTTATAAGTATGAACAACGGCCAGGTGATGGATATCGAGTCGCCAACCATGACCATCCCGGCGAGCGGCTTTAACCTCGAGGAATTCATAACTCAAACCGAAAAAGACATCCTCCTCAAGGCCCTCGAAATAAGTCGTGGTGCCAAGCAGAAAGCTGCTAACCTCCTGGGGATCAGCTTCCGCTCCTTCCGGCATCGCCTGAGCAAATACGGCCTGTAAAAAATCAATAAGGGCGTAGGGGCCCGCCTGGGCGGGCCCAATAAGGGCGCAGCAAGCGGCGCCCCTACGTTGCGGGTTACAGGCTCTGCGGTTCCCCTGTTGAATTTCCCTATGGGAACCCTTCGATAAACTCAGGGTTCTGAGCCCTGTCGAAAGAACCCTATTTAACAGGTTGAATCAGCGGTGAAAAGGCTTTTCTGCGCATATCAGTCCGCCTCAGGCGGACGTCCAAATTATTTCTCCATCTGATATAAATCGTTTCAGCTCGTGAAACAATTTGTCAGCGGTCAGCACTCAGCCTTCCAGTTGCGGGTTCCGTGTTCCAGGTTTCGGCTCAAAAACTCGCAACTCGCAACTCCAAACCCTCATCCCTCATTACTCATAACTCATCACTCATCACTATTTCCTGCCAACATTTGTCAAATCCCTGACAAAATTTGTCACCTCACTAATCATGCCCGGGGAGTCTCCTACGTAGCAATCAATCGATAAAGCACAACATATTATACGGGGGGACTAACGACCCACTATAAATTGTGGTTTTCGGAAAGCGCTTTAGAAACCTCCCGAGTTAGGCATCCTTATTGCAGGTATATAAGAAGCAAAACCCCTTTAAGGGAAATGGCCAAAGGCCGATAAGAAGCTATATGTCTTAACTACGGCGCAGGAATTGAAGCTCCCCGTATGTAAGGTAAAATGCATAATATTCGCTCGCTAACCCCGCCGCAAGCAGCGGGGAATGCGCTCGCTATGCATGTTCAATAATGAACAAAATGCCTAAAAAGGAGGTGTGTCAGGTAACAAACGGATATCTTTCACCATTAACCAGCCACAGTAATTCAGTTTTAAGGAGGAGATAAACAGATGTTAGCAAAAATCAGAATGAGAAGGAATCAAAAAGGTTTTACGCTTATCGAACTCATGATCGTCGTGGCCATTATCGGCATCCTGGCCGCCATCGCCATCCCGCAGTTTAGCGCGTACAGAAAGAGAGGCTATGATGCATCAGCAAAAAGTGATCTAAAGAACGCCTTTACGGCCGCTCAGGCTTATCTAGTGGATAATCCTGCCGGAAGTGTTGGCGCGGTAGCGACTATCACTCCTTACGGCTTCAACGCAACACCCAACGTAACCTTAACGTTCACTACAGCATGGGATGCAGCAGGTGCTGGCTCGGTAACCTCCAAGCACGACAGCGGCGACAAAACGTATACTTGTACTGGGGCAGGCGTCATAACCCCATAATTAGCAGTTGGCTAGAAACGTTGACATAAAAAGGGCTGTCCTACCGGGCAGCCCTTTTTATTTAGGCCTTCCTGGCTTAGTCCGGGCAGCCACGTAGGGTGGGCTTTGCCCACCAAAGGAAATGCCAAATTATCGAAGAGCCCGGGAAGGGAATACCTATTTTTTCACGGTGGTTACGTATCAACGGCAACCGATTCTTTGTTGCGAGAAATCGAGAGCGCTATTACGTGAAATCATTACAAAGGTCCGCAACTCTCATCCGTTCATCATTGAGGCGTGGGTTTTGCTGCCGGATCACATGCACTGTATTTGGCGTTTGCCCGACGGTGACGTCGCTTATTCATTGCGCTGGGCGCTGATTAAGAGTGAGTTTACGAAGAGGGGGAGAGCGTGGCTGCACATGCCAAACCCAACGGCATCTCGAAAGAAACATAGGGAAGGCACTGTATGGCAACGGCGTTTTTGGGAACACATGATTCGAGACGAGCAGGACTTTTCAGCTCATTGTGATTATATTCATTACAATCCGGTGAAGCACCGGGTTGTAAATGCACCGAAAGATTGGCCGTATTCGACGTTTCGTCGTTACGTTGAGGCTGGCGTGTACTCACCGGATTGGGGTGCAACACCCTTGCAAATACCCACGGATATTAGTGGAGAATAGAGCGGCAATCTAATGATGGTGGGCAAAGCCCACCCTACGTGACTGAAACGAGTGGAAGAGATTCTCGAACAGGTGGATACAGCGGCAGAATTGGAAGTCATTAGGTACGCTGCATAAGAGAGGATGCTGCGACCCACAGGGGTGGATGGGAAAAAACACAGTCCGGAAGGGCATAACGTTGTTGAAACCCTTCACTTGACAAAAATGCCAGTTTCTAATAACAAACCCTTATGCCTCGCCAAGCCAGATTAGATGCCCCTGGAACCCTTCACCACATAATAATCCGTGGTATTGAAGGCCAGGAGATATTTCGTGATGATAGGGATAGAGAAGATTTTCTTTCCCGCATCGGTCAGTTGGTTGAGGAAACCGGCACCAGAATCCCGGCAGCTCCCTTGCGGGCTTGGAACCCAAGGGGAAATTACCCACTTGAAATGAGAAAGAATTTAAAATATCCTCACCGTCCACTGTCGGTATATTTTCCTTAATTGAGGATAGAGGGAAAACAGATGTTAGTTTCTGTTATCATTCCTGTATACAACGAAAAAGATACCATTAGGCAGGTAATAGCAAAGGTTTCTTCCGTAGATATCCCGAAAGAAATTATCGTAGTGGATGATAACTCCACCGATGGCACTAAGGATATTCTTAAAACGATAGCCAAGGATCGCCTAAGAGTCTTTTTCCATGATACGAACAGGGGAAAAGGAGCCTGCCTAAAAACAGCTATTAAACATGTTAAAGGTGACATAGTAATCATTCAGGATGCTGACCTGGAATATGAGCCGTCAGAATATCCTAATTTACTTAAACCCATTCTGGAAGAGAAAGCCGACGTCGTATACGGTTCACGGTTTCTGGGCGGGCCACATAGGGTATTATTCTTCTGGCACTATGTGGGGAACAAGATTCTGACCACCACTTCAAATATGCTTACCGACCTGAACCTCACCGATATGGAAACCGGCTACAAGGTTTTTAAAACCAGGGTTATAAAAAGCCTTGATCTGAAGTCCGAAAGATTTGGGTTTGAACCAGAGGTTACAGCTAAATTAGCTAAAGGAAGGTATAGGATATATGAAGTTCCGATCTCGTATTGGGGACGTGATTATTCAGAAGGCAAAAAGATAACTTGGAAGGATGGAATCGCTGCCATATGGCATATTATTAAATATAATATTTTCTAGAGAAGATATCGATTGGCGCAGTCGG
>CAYSYZ010000025.1:9921-11510 GCA_964435205.1 uncultured Desulfovibrionales bacterium | reverse complement strand
TTCCAACTCTGCTTACCTAATCCTTAAAAGCCGAGGTTTGCTTTCCGTAGTACCTACAAATTAATGGCCCCTTCCAGGCAGTCAGTTTGATAACGGCAAATTATCTTGCATCTAGGAGGAACTTTGCCTTAAGTTTTCCAGAAATCTAATTTATATAATCCGTTCTTGCACCGATAAAAATAAATAGGTAATTGAGAGAAAAACTGTGAAAGTATTCGTCGAGCCAATATCTGCCTTAGTGGTAGGCCTTTGTATAGGTAGTTTCGTTAATGTTCTTATCTATCGCCTACCTTTGGGAAAATCCGTCGTAAGGCCACCTTCTGCCTGCCCAAACTGCGGGGCCTCTATCCGATGGTACGATAATATTCCTGTGCTGAGCTACCTTATCCTATGCGGTAAATGTCGCCATTGCCGGGCACGCATTTCGCCCCGTTATCCGTTCGTAGAAATTACCACCGGCGTACTTTCGCTTACCCTCTTTCTGCAACACGGCGTTTCCTGGACCTATCTTTTCTACTTCATCTTTGTTTCTGCCCTTATCGCCGTCATATTTATTGATTTCGACCATCAAATAATACCCGACGTCATCACCTATCCTGGCATCGCAATAGGTTTTATCTCTTCCCTCCTTCTGCCGAATATTACTTATAAGGATTCACTTATCGGCATAATCCTGGGAGGAGGTATTCTTTACCTGACAGCCCTCGCCTATCTTGCTTTTGCCAAGAGGGAAGGGATGGGCGGAGGCGACATTAAACTTCTGGCCATGATTGGCGCCTTTTTGGGGTGGCAGGCCATGCCGTTTACCATCCTGATTAGCGCCCTACTCGGTTCACTGGTCGGCATTATAGCCATGCTCAAGACAGGTAAAGATACCAAAATGGCTATACCATTCGGGCCTTTTCTATCTATCGGGGCAATCCTCTATCTCTTCTGGGGAAAAAGGATAACCCAGTGGTATCTGGGCCTCCTCTGTTAGCCACGAATTGACACAGATGAGCTCGAATAAGATTCTATACAAAGATCTATCATACCCGCCTGGGCGGGTTGGCTTAGCAATGGAAGTACATCGTAAACTTGGTCATGGTTTTTAGAAAAAGTTTACGAGAATGCCCTGATGGTGTTGTTACGACAACAAAGAATTGAAGCTCCCCGTCCGCCTGAGGCGGACCCCAGGCGGACGGGGAATCTCCGTATGTAAGGTAAAATGCATGGTATTCGCTCGCTAACCCCGCTGCAAGCAGCGGGGAATGCGCTCGCTATGCATGTTCATGCAAAACAACAAGCACCGATAACAGGTGGTTCTCTTTTTTGTGCTAATTCATGTTTATTCGTGGCTAAGTAATTACGGCAAAAGATGAAAAAACACGGTCTTAGCATCGGCACGAAAATCGCCCTTAGTCTTGTGACCATCATGCTGGCTGGCATGTTCATGGTAGCAATCGCCGTGCTGAAAATGGCAGAACGCGACATCGCTCAACAAAAAATCGACAGTGCATCTATATTGGCCCACAATCTAGCCTATGCCATTAATCACATGTCAACAAGTGCAGAAAAGCAAACCAGCGAATGGCGAAGTGATATCCAAT
>CAYSYZ010000025.1:1657-9911 GCA_964435205.1 uncultured Desulfovibrionales bacterium | reverse complement strand
CTTCTCAATTCTTATGTTAGCCCCTCCAGTTTTGACTACATAGCCCTGGTAAACAGCGATAACGCAACTATCGCCGAGGCCGGGGCAGAAGGTTTAGATTTCGCACCGTTAGCAGCCGAGGCTAAGCTCCAGACCTCGGCCATGAAACCGGCCTGTAACTTCGCCGGGGCAGAAGCGTTCAACCTTTTTAAAAAAAATCTCCAACTTTCCGCGGTAGTCCCTCTTTTCAAAGATGGCCACAAGTGGGGCATCCTCTACGCCAGAAGTGTGCTGGATGGGCTGCGTCAGGATATGGCACAGCTTTACAAACTAACCTTCCTTTACATAGTGCTCGATGCCATACTTCTTTTTCTTTTCGGATGTCTCCTAATCTCCAAAGATGTTGTCCGACCTATAAAACGCCTGACATCTCTTGTGGATGTTATAGGAGGTGGAGACCTCAGCCCTTTTACAAACACCGCGCGACACAATGAAATTGGGAAACTCTACCACGCCTTCGAACGTATGGACAAGCGTCTCAGTGAACAAAGAAAAGAGATTAACGAATACATCTCATCTCTGGAAAATACTAATCGTGAACTCAAGAAAGTACAGGAAGAAGTAATTCGTTCGGAAAAGCTGGCCTCCGTAGGGCGCTTAGCAGCCGGAGTTGCCCATGAAATCGGCAATCCATTGGCCGCTGTTATAGGTTACGTTGAACTTCTCCTGCAGGGTACGGTCAGCAAGGAAGAGGAACAGGATTTCCTGAGCCGTATTTCTTCTGAGTTGCAACGCATAAATGGTATTATTCGTGACCTGCTCGATTTTTCTCGCCCTTCTCCGCTCCAGATCGAGGGAGTGTCTGTTAATGACGTTATCGAAAGCACCCTGTCCCTTCTTTCACATCAAAAAGTCATGCGTTATATCAATGTCCAGAGCCTTCTGCAGCCAGACCTGCCACCGGCTAAGGCCAATACCCAGCAGTTGAAGCAGGTTTTGATCAACATTCTGGTTAATGCGGTTGACGCCATGCCTGTTGGCGGAGATTTACGGATCAGATCAGAGTTAAAGAAAACAACAGGAAATGACGAAGAACAAGAATACATAGTCATTGAAATAGAAGATAGTGGAACGGGAATCACGCCTGAAGATTTAACAAAGATATTTGATCCCTTTTTCACCACAAAACCACCGGGTGAGGGTACAGGACTGGGGTTGGCCATTTCCTTACGAATCATGGAATCTTTTGGCGGAAAAATAAACGTACAAAGCACAATAGGCAAAGGCACGAAATTCAGCCTTATTTTAAAAGTATGGGGGCATTCAGCAATCAGCAGTCAGCCGTGAACGGTGAATAGTAAGTTATAAAGTAACTACTCGGGTTCAAAGTTCCAAGATTCACGGTTCAAGGTTAGAGAGCGATGAAGATTGAATGGTTTGAAGATATTGAGGCATGGCAACTGGCACGTGAATTGACTCGAAAAGTGTACCGTCTAACAAAGAAGCCAGGATTTGCAACGAACTACGGGCTGAAGAGACAGATACAAGATGCTGCCGGATCATCGATGCATAATATTGCCGAAGGTTTCGATTCCGAGACGAATGCGGAGTTTATCCGGTTCTTGCGATACGCCAAGCGGTCTTGCACGGAAGTCCAGAGCGAACTCTATGTCGCCTTGGATGAAGAGTACATATCGCCCGGCGAATTCAAAGATGTCTACGAGCAGGCCAGACAAACACGTGCCGCCGTTCGTGGATTCATCAACTATCTCAAAAAATATGAAAAGCGCAAAGTAGCCAACCGTGAACCGTGAACCTGACAACCTGAGTAATTACATTATAAATGCTGAAACGCTGAGAGCTAAGATATGCCTGAAAGTCGTATTTTAGTTATAGACGATGAGGAAAACATACGGCATATGCTCGCCGCTATGCTTAAAAAAGAAGGTTATGATGTGGACACGTGCCCGGACGCATCTTCCGGCCTCAAAAAAGTGGAAGAGAAGTATTACGATCAGGTTTTATGCGATATCTGTATGCCGGGCATGGATGGTCTATCTTTCTTAAAAGAGCTGATGGCACGTCATCTTGACACTACAGTAATAGTCATGTCGGCTTATGGGACTATTGATACCGCCATCGAGGCAATAAAAATTGGCGCCTATGACTATATAGACAAGCCGTTTAAACCCAACGATATCATATTGACCCTTAAGAAAGCCGGGGAACGGGCCCGACTCAAACGCGAAAACACGCGCCTTAAGGAAGAAGTGGAAAAAAGCTATTCTTTTAGCAACATAGTAGCCAAGAGTAAGCCATTGCTTCAGATATTCGATATGATCAAAAAGATAGCCGACTATAAAACGACCGTTCTAATCCTCGGCGAGAGCGGTACCGGAAAGGAACTGATTGCCAAAGCCATTCATTACAGCAGCGTGCGACGGGATAAGCCCCTTATCACTATAAACTGCGGCGGCATTCCAGAAACCCTTCTTGAAAGTGAACTATTCGGTCACGTAAAAGGGGCTTTTACCGACGCTTACCGGGCTAAAAGGGGACTTTTCGAAGAGGCTAACGGTGGCACGCTCTTCCTGGACGAAGTTGGCGAACTGCCTATGTCACTGCAGGTAAAATTACTCCGGGCCCTGCAAGAAGAGGAAATACGCCCTCTCGGAGACACCAGGGCTACAAAGGTTGACGTGCGGATCATCGCCGCTACCGCCAAAGATCTGGCCAAAGAAGTAGAGAAAAACACATTCCGGAACGACCTTTTCTACCGGCTTAATGTCCTTTCCATTAACGTCCCTCCGCTACGAGAAAGGCGAGAAGACATCCCCTTGCTTATCGATCACTTCGTCCAGAAGTACAACCAACGTCTGGAAATCAATGTGGAAGGGGTTTCTGCCGAAGTAATTAACCGGTTCATGGAGTATGAATGGCGGGGTAACGTACGTGAATTGGAAAATGTCATTGAACGGACAATGGTACTTACTGAAAGCAAAATAATAGGACTAGAAAACCTCCCGTCTTCAATACAGAAGGGCAACAATAACAATTTCCCGCACGAGGCCATTAAAGACACCATGTCCATCAAGAAAGCAACCAAATCGCTGGAGGAAGAACTAATCAGGCGTGCCTTGAAGCAGACTAAAGGTAACCGCACTCAGGCTGCGCAGATCCTTGAGGTAAGCCTTCCGGCCCTCCTTTACAAGATAAAGGAATATAGGATAGGGTGATTCGTTGAATCACCCCTCAATGCTAGAATTTGAATAAAAGATTTATAAGAATTGGAGGGTCGGGGTATGCGGAATAAATATAACCCTGAAATACACCACCGACGTTCCATTCGTCTGAAAGACTACGATTATAGGCAGGACGGGGACTATTTTGTAACTGTATGTACGCAGAACAGGGAATGTTTGTTTGGTGACGTAGCGGATGGAGAAATGCGGTTGAACGAGGCCGGACGAATGACGATAAAGACATGGATTGGGTTGACGGATCGTTTCCCGTTCGTCGAATTGGATGAATTTATGGTTATGCCCAATCATATGCACGGAATAATCCTTATCGTAGGGGCAGGGCTTGCCCTGCCCAACAAGGGCGCAGCAAGCAGCGCCCCTACGTTGGGGGATGTTATGCGAACGTTTAAATCAATTGCCGCAATCAATATAAATCGCCTTCTTGAACGCACAGGACGGCCTCTCTGGCAACGCAATTATTACGAACATATCATCGCAATGAAGAAGACCTGAATCGTATCCGTGAATACATTACTAACAACCCCACCCGTTGGGCAGAAGATGAGGATAATCCGGAAAACATAAAACAACATGCAATTTTTTTAAACATGTAAAATTTTTTATGCTCATTTTCCTCTTTACGTCTCACACCGTTTACCATTTTTCCAACAATTTCTTTAAGTTATACCATATAGTACCGATAAGAAATAGTAGGCACGGTTTTTGCCAACAGGTATATTCAGGAGAATTAAAGTGCCCAAGAGAAAGCAGAGAATGAACCTGCCAGGGAATCACCGTGGATTTACTCTGACGGAATTGATGATAGTGGTGGCGCTGATGGCCATTCTGGCGGCCATAGCGGTGCCAACCATCATGGCCCAGATGCCCCGATATCGATTGAACGGTGCAGCCAGACAGGTGATGTCGGACTTGGTGGCAGCAAAGATGAAGGCCGTCAGTCAGAACAATAAATTTAAGGTCTTCTTTCTGGACAACCACCGATACATGATATTGGACGACGATGACAACGATGGCACCGCCGATACGGGCGAATCAACTGAGACCAAAGACATCCAGGCTGATTATCAAGACTTAACCTTTAGTTCAACCAATAACCCTATATTCCAACCCAATGGAACGGCAAGTAATCTGGCCACCATAACCTTAACCAACTCTAGTGGATCAAAGGCTGTAAGCATTAGTAGTGCAGGTCGTGTCAAAATAAATTGAGGCAAAAAATGGATATCCCCATAGCAGGCAAGCTCCATAAGAACCATGGCTTTACTTTGATAGAGGTCCTGATCGCCATGCTGATACTGGCCGTGGGACTCCTGGGCTTAGCGACTTTGGCCGGGACAGTCATTAAGGGTAATGCGTTCAGCGATAAAATGACCACTGCCACAACCCTGGCACAGGATAAAATGGAGGAACTGAAAAATAGCAGCTATGCAAGCTTATCCTCTGGAGGCCCGGAAACGATACAATCAATCTATACGAGGCAATGGACAGTCACAAACGATTCCCCTGCCGCAAACATGAAGAAGATCCAAGTCAAGGTAACGTGGTCCTGGCAGGGTTCGAACCATGACGTAGTACTCAATACCATCGTGGCCAAATAGAAAGCAGGTTTATGAAAAGGCACTGCCTAAAAAATAAATTAACAGAACCTTTTGGGGTTTGCTTCAAAACTTCTGGTTTCTCGCTGGTCGAGTTGCTGATTGCCATAGCCATCAGCGGCATTATTCTAGCTGCAGTATCCAGCGTTTTTATCATGCAAAACAAGTCATATAGTGTCCAGGAACAGGTCGCTGAAATGCAGCAAAACGCACGCGCGGCTATGGATATCATGACCCGGGAGATAAGAATGGCCGGATGTGACCCCAAGGGCACTGCAAATGCTGGCCTTGTCACTGCTACTTCCAGTTCCATAAACTTCACCCAGGATCTCAACGGGGATGGAGACACAGCCGACGCAAATGAAAATATCACATGCTCACTTTATACAGTGGATGGGATACAAAAACTCGGGCGTAACACCGGCGGTAGCCCTCAACCTGTTGCCGAAAATATTCAGGCACTTACTTTTGCCTACTTTGATGGCAGTGGCACTTCAACCGCTACACTTGCTGATATTCGCCAGGTACAGCTCACCATAACCGCCCGAACTGCTAAACCGGACCCTGAATATACGGCCAATAGCGGGTATAGGACGCGCACCCTGACGACCTTGATAACACCAAGGAACCTTGCTTATTGAAAAGGAGGCGGAAGGGCATGATTACAAGACGAAAGCCCCGAATAATAAAGCAGGGCAGGCTTTTGTATAGTAATGAAAAAGGGATCGCACTTGTTACAGCCCTCCTCTTTTTAATAGTTCTAACCATACTGGGAACCACGGCTATTGTTATAAGTAGCACAGATATCAAGATCGGCGGCAATTATAAGACCACAAAGCAAGCATTTAATGATGCCGAAGCCGGCATCCAATATGCAATCAAGAATATTGAGAACGGCCTCTCCGCGAAAAGTCTCTCCCTTGCCGGGAGTTCGGTGCCGGTCAGTTACACAGCACCACCCGGGTTCTCGTTCGATCCTATTACAACGCTTACACAGGTTGGGACCACTAATAAATATAGCTTCCAGGCGGTGGGTAGAGCCTCAAATAATGCCAAAGCCACCATTCAGGTAGTCATAAAACAGAATCCCTTTTTCAACTATGGCGTCTTTGGAGACGAACTGGTAGAATTGAAAGCTTGTGGCTGTATTTACAGCTATGACTCTCGTGTTACTCCAAATCCAGCGCCACCCGATACCACCGGCAAAGCCGATGTCGGCTCTAATGTCGCCGTCCAGACGTACATGGACACTTACGTGGATGGTGATGTAGCCCTCGGCAATGATGGGCTTGGGAACGAAGGAGTGTATACACCCAACGGCGTTCCCATAATTACCGGCACGGCTGGCCTAAGCGTGGACCGGGTAGACCCCGATCCACTGGGCGCCATAGGTGGCGACCTGGCCACAACATTCGCCACGGTCAGCGTGGACAATGATAATGCCAGCGCCGGGATAACCGGAGATAGTATTAACCTGGGCAATGGACAGGCCATTACATTGCACGGAAAGGCAGGCGGTGCCAACTATTACCTGACTGGCGTTAACCTTAATAATGGCGCCACGCTGAACGTTGACGCCACCCTCGGACCGGTAAATATCTATTTGACCGGGAGCCTGGATGCCAAGAACGGGTCGGCTGTCAACATCGCCGGATCGCCGCCGGACTTCACCATTTACTCCAACTCCACGGACAGCATCGCATTCAGGCACAGCAGCACCTTCAAAGGTACGGTCTATGCTCCGTATGCCCCGGTGGAGATGAAAAACGGTTCCGACGTATACGGTCTAATCTGGGCCAGGACTGCGGACATAAAAAACTCCGGGCAGTTTTTCTTCGATATGGCCCTGAAGGACAAGCATCTCTCCAGTAAGGTCTCTATACTGTCATGGAAAGAGGTTCGATGAAAAAGGACTCATGGTTAGCAGTCTTGGAGAGTTTTACTCAACGGATAGTCCCTGGACCCGTGCAAACAAGGAGATAAAGGACATGACTCCGGAAAAAAAATCCCAGATGATACGGGCGGGCAGACTCTTATATGAAAATGAAAAAGGGATTGCCCTGATCACAGCTCTCCTGTTTTTGATGGTTCTCACCATCCTGGGCACTACCGCCGTCATGATAAGCAGTACCGATATTAAGATTGGCGGTAATTATAAAACCGCTAAAGAGGCATTCTATGATGCCGAGGCCGGTGTCCAGTACGTAATCAAGCAGGTGATTGAGCAAGGCAGTGTGACTTTTCCCAGCGCTGACAATAGCTCAGTATCCTTGAGTTATACGGTGCCGACTGGCTTCTCGTTTGATAGCAGTGCAACCCTTACCAAGATGGCCGCCGTTTCCAGGTACAAGCTCCAGGTTGCCGGTAACGCCACGAATAACACCAAGGCCACCATTGAAGTGGTCCTGGAGCGCGAATCCGCCCTCAACTATGGCGTCTTCGGGGATGATGCGGTGGACATGAAGAACTCCGGTGCCGCTTACAGCTACGACTCGCGCACTACCACAAATCCAACGGCAGCCGATTCTACCCACGAAGCAGATTGCGGTTCTAACAAATTGGTCAAAGCATATAATAACTCCACTATCGATGGCGACGTGGCACTGGGAAACGACCAGGAAGGTAATGAAGCAACTTATTCACCTCAGGGCAATCCCGGTCCCACGGTCAGCGGCACCGCTGGCTTAGATGTGGACCGGGTAAATCCCGATCCGCTTGGTGCCATCGGCGGCGAACTGGCCGCAACTTTTTCCACTGTAAGCAGCGGCAGCAACGATAATGTGTGGGGAGGGGTCACTGGTAACGCTATCAGCCTGGGCAATGGCGACACCAAGACATTGAATGGAAAGGCCGGAGGCGCCAACTATTACCTGACCAGCGTCACTCTTAACAATGGCGCCACCCTCAGTATCGATGCCACGGACGGACCGGTGAATATCTATTTAACCGGGGGTCTGGAAGCCAAAAACGGATCGGCTATCAACATCACCGGAGCCCCCCCGGATTTTACGATTTATTCCAATTCAACAGACAGCATAGTGTTTAAGCATGACAGCACCTTCAAAGGGACGGTCTACGCCCCATACGCCCCGGTTGAGATGAAAAACAGTTCGGAAGTATATGGCATACTCTGGGGCAAGACGGTAGACATAAAAAATTCCGGCCAGTTTTTCTTTGATACGGCGCTGAAAGAAAAGTTCCCTTCCAATAACGTCTCCGTAGTCTCATGGAGAGAGGTCCGGTAACAAAAGTCTGAAAGGAACCCATGCCAGCAGTCGGGATGGGGCCACGGCTTTTCTTATCCAAGGCTCCCCCGATAAGCTCGCAGGGCTTCTGTGACAAAATTCTTACCCTTGCCAATTCCCTTAATTCCAAGTATCATTCGAGATCATGTTCCGAAATAACAGCAAGATCACC
>CAYSYZ010000025.1:308-1647 GCA_964435205.1 uncultured Desulfovibrionales bacterium | reverse complement strand
AAAAGAGACTGTACATAGGCGTAATAGTCGTCTTTCTGGCCATGATAGGCGTCTTATACGCCTTAAGGGCCAAGAACGATAGTATCGAATATAGAACCGCAAAAATAGAGCGGGGAATGATCACCTCTACGGTAATGGCCAGCGGCACACTGAATCCGGTGGTCCTCGTTTCCGTTGGAACCCAGGTCTCCGGCACCATCCAGAAAATCTACGTGGATTTTAACTCGCCGGTAAAAAAGGGGCAGGTTATTGCCCAGATCGACCCCCCCCTCTTCCGGGCAGAAGTAGACCGGTCCCGAGCTAATTACAGAAGTGCACTGGCCAACCTGGAGCAGGGACAGGTAAAGGTTACAGACGCGAAGAGAACCCTTGACCGGTACCGTCAGTTGATACAAAATGGACTGATTGCCCAAAGTGAGGCGGATACCGCGGAAACCAATTACCAGTCCGCCCTGGCCACCCTTCACGCTGCTGAAGCGGCCGTTCTCCAGTCCAGGGCCGGCCTTGACCTGGCAGAATCAAATCTCGGATATGCAACCATCCACTCACCGGTGACCGGTATTGTCGTATCCCGAAATGTCGATGTAGGGCAGACAGTAGCCGCCAGTTTCCAGTCGCCAGTACTGTTTACCATTGCCAAGGATCTGACCAAGATGCAGATAGATACCAACGTGGACGAGGCAGATATCGGTGTGGTACGACTCGGGCAAAAGGCAACCTTCACGGTGGATGCCTATCCGGGTAAAACTTTTATTGGGAAGATCCTACAGGTACGGAACGCACCCCAAACCATACAAAATGTGGTGACTTATGACGTTATAGTCAGCGTCGACAACGCCTCACTCCAGCTAAAACCCGGCATGACTGCCAATGTCTCCATTTTAATCGATGAACGGCCCAATGTAATCAAGGTTCCCGCCGCAGCACTGCGGTTCCAGCCGCCACAGCAAGAAAGTAAGAGATTCAAGCAAGAAATCCCGAAAAGTCCTGTGGTATGGATGGTACTCGCCGAAAAAAAACTTAGACCGGTACCCGTTAAGCTGGGGATTACAAACGGCCAATATGCGGAACTTGTCGAAGGTAACCTAAAAGAGGGAGACCTCCTGGCCGTAGAAGCCATTTCGCCTGCGCAAAAGTCTGCGGGAAATAAAACGCAGCCTGGGTTAAGACTTTTTTAAAAAATGACACCTTTGATCGAAACACGCAATTTAAACAAGGTTTACCACATGGGTGAAATAGCTATTAAGGCCCTCGACAACGTCACGCTTTTAATCGCCCCTGGAGAAATCGCTGCTATCATGGGTCCATCCGGCTCGGGCAAATCAACATTCATGAATAT
>CAYSYZ010000025.1:0-298 GCA_964435205.1 uncultured Desulfovibrionales bacterium | reverse complement strand
ATCCTGGGATGCCTGGATCAGCCTACCAGCGGTCAGTACCGGCTGGAAGGAATAGATGTCAGTAAGCTTTCCAGTAAAGAGCTAGCCACCATTCGTAACCAGAAGATCGGCTTTGTCTTCCAGGGATTTAACCTTCTCCCCCGCACCTCAGCCGTCGAAAATGTGGAACTGCCCCTCATTTACAGCCACATATCAGCCAGGGAACGTCGCCAAAGATCACTCCAGGCATTAGAAAGCGTGGGCCTTTCGAGGCATGAAAGCCATACACCAGGTCAGTTGTCAGGCGGTCAGCAACAGC
>CAYSYZ010000024.1:11590-19468 GCA_964435205.1 uncultured Desulfovibrionales bacterium | reverse complement strand
CTCTATAACACCTTCAAAATTCTCAAACACGTCTCTATCTGAAAATCTTAAAACTTTCATTCCAACGCTTGCCATATAATTATCTCTAATCCTGTCCTTCTCCTTCCCCTCGCCGCTATAATGCTGCCCTCCATCAAGCTCTATAACCAGATTCGCCTTAGGGCAGGAAAAATCAACAACATAGTTACCTATGGTTTTCTGTCTATAAAATTGGTAACCCTTCAGTTGTTTACTTCTTATTTTCGACCAAAGAAGGCTTTCTGCATCAGTCATGTTTTTCCTGAGTTCTCTGGAATAGTATTTTAAACTTTTATTATATGGTAGCATGTCTATTTCAAAATCCCCCCTCGCCCCCTTTTCCAAAGGGGGAAAAACTATATGCCCGCACAATTCCCGGAGGAATCCCCTTCTATATTCATCTCCGCGGCCTCTGCGCGCTCTGCGGTGAATACCTTCTTATGTCCTGAAGAATCCACTCCGCTGCCTCCAGAAGGTCTTCGGCGACAAAATCTGGTTTTACCAGGCTTGACTCTCCCAGATATGTTAACTCCCCTCTTCCGTAACCGGTCAAGACCATGATGCCTTTGGCTCCGGCATTATGAGCAAGCTCTATGTCCAGAAAACGGTCGCCCACTACGTAGGATTTGGAAAGATCAACGGCCAATTCCTCGGCCGCCTTTACCAACAGGCCCGTTTTGGGCTTCCGGCAATCGCAATCCACTCTGTAGAAGGGAACTACGGCCTGCCGATGGTGGGGACAATAATAAACCCCATCAAGCTGTGCCCCGTGCTCTCTCAAAATATGGATCATCTTATTATTTACTTCACTAATCAATTCTTCCGGGAAATAGCCTCGTGCCGCACCGGACTGATTAGAAACGACAGCCACCTTCAGTCCGGCCTGGTTCAGGAGCCGTATAGCCTCGGCCGTGCGCGGTAGTATTTGGAACCGGGAGGCGTGGTTAATGTACCCCATCTGTTCGTTAATCGTTCCGTCCCGATCTAAGAAAACACCGACGTTCAATTTTTATACTCCTCCAGCACTCTCACCGTAGCCGCATAGACCTCTTCGGCAGTAATTTCCTTCATGCAGCGAAAATCTAATGGGCAAACTGTTTTCAGGCAAGGGCTGCAATCTAAGTTCTTATGTACAACTAATGCCCTGTCTGAAAATGGCCCGGTCGTGACCGGGTCAGTAGAACCAAATATGGCCACCAGAGGAACATTCAAAGCCGCCGCTACATGCATCAACCCGGAATCATTTGTAACAAAAACCCTGCATTTAGCAAGCATGCCTATGGCCTGGCCAAGAGTCGTCCGGCCGGCCATATTAATCACCTGTTCTGGCGCCACCTTCAGTACCATTTTGGCCACTTCTGTATCGGCATCAGTGCCAAAGATAATTATCTTAACGTGAGGGCGCTCCACCAGCCTCCTGGTCAATTCTAAAAAATGCTCCGGAAGCCATCTCTTAGCTGGGCCATAAGAGGCCCCCGGGTTGATGCCGATCAGAGCATGGTCATCCTTTATCCCATGGTTAACCAGGAGGTTTTTCGCCCAGGCTCTATCATCCAGTGGAGATGCCAAAAAAAGCTTTGGCCGTTTGCCCACCTTAAGCCCTAAACCTTCCAGCATTCGCAAATAATAGTGCACCTGGTGCACCTTTTTAGTCTCCGGATGCAGGTGTACCCTGTGCGTCAAGAGTATACCCCGCAGATCCGTGCCATACCCGGCGCGTCGCGGGATGCCGGCCAAATAGGCCAGCCATGCCGCCTCAAAGGCATTTTGTAACAGCAGGGCAAGGTCAAAGCCAAACTCAGCCAACTCTTTTGCTAAACGTACTTGTCCGCCCAATCCTTTATGTCTATGTGCTTTGTCGTAAAGGATGATCTCGTCGATATATGGATTGGCCACAAAGACATCTCTGACCCAAGGTTTTACCAGGACGCTTATTCTAGCATCAGGAAAATTCTCCCTGATGGCCTCAACAGCCGGAGTGGTCATCACCGCATCGCCAATCCAGTTGGTGGACCGAATAAGTATCTTCCTAATATTCTTATCGTCCTTCAGTTGCATTCCAAGCCCAGTCTCTCACTAATAAAAGACTCAAACCCATATTCAAATCTAAACCTTGTCTTCAGGATCCAAATAGGTACGCTCGATGCACACACCTTCTCAATCTTGACGGCGTCTTTCTCTGTGGTGACCAGGAATTCCGCACGCTTACGACGGGCATCCTCTTCCATCCTCCTCAGATCAACTCTACGGTAATGATAATGGTCACAAAACGCCTTAAAATCCACCAAGTCTATCCCTAAATTCAGAAGCATGCGCTGAAAGGATTCGGGATAGGCTATGCCGCAAAATGCAAAAGTTTTCCTTCCTCTTAGTCTTGATAAGGGAATCGATTCCGGCCCGTTGGACAGGCAGAAGGACACAGGCTCACAATGGCTAACAAAAACCGGTTTATTCGGAAATTTTTCTTGTAAAAACCCCCTCTGTTTCTCAACCTCGGACCCAGTTGCTTCTTCGGCATAGGTCAGGATAAAGGCGTCAGCCCGCTTCATGGCTGTAAGAGGTTCCCGCAGGACGCCGGCGGGGAATATATGCCCATTTCCAAAGGGGACCATAGCCCGAAGAAGAAGGAGATCTAAATCCCTAGCTAATGGCAGATGCTGGTAGCCATCATCAAGCAAAATAACATCAGGTTGGAAATCCTTTACAATCCTTATACCAGCTACGAATCGTTTTTTGCCTATAAGAAGCGGAACGCCTGAGAGGTTTTTGGCCATCATAAATGGCTCATCTCCGGCCTCGTAAGCACCAAGAAAAACCTCCTTCCCATCAGAAACGAGAGATACAAGTCTCCTATTTTTCGCCTTATATCCCCGGCTCAGTATGGCCACTTTCTTACCCTGGCTCTGTAGGTACCCGGCAAGCCACATAGTTGTTGGGGTCTTTCCCGTCCCCCCAAGGGTTAAATTGCCAACACTGACCACCTTGCAGGGCAATCTTTGGGTTTTGAAGAAACCGGTTTCATATAATCTTGATCTTAGTCTGGTTATCTGACCGTATAAATAACCGACCGGTGACAGGATATAAAAACTATGCGTATCGCATTTACTTACGAACAAACCCCTCATTACCTTCCTGGGCCCGCTCAGGTAGAGCCCTAACGATAAGATCAAGAGCTCTCCCTACCGCCCCTTTATTTTCCTCAATTATCTCAAGGGCCTTACTCCCACACTCCTGGGAGAACGCAGGATCAGACAAAATGAGTCCCAGAGTGGCTGCAAGCTCATTTTCATTATTAACCATGAAAGCCGAACCTTTTTTCATAAGAGCTGTGGCCACTTCTTTAAAATCCTCCATGTGCGGCCCGAACAGGGCTGGCTTGCTATGTGCGGCTACTTCCAGAATGTTATGCCCCCTTTCCGGCACCAAACTACCACCCACAAAGGCTACCGTAGCTAGAGCATACAATTTCGACAATTCTCCAAGGGTATCCAAAACAACTGTCTGCACTTTCCTGTCCTCTGCCAACAATGGCAGCTCACTCTTCTTGTACATGTCAAATCCATGTGTTTCCGCCAGCTTTTTCACTGCATCAGCCCTCCCCGGGTCCCGTGGGGCAACCAGGAGAAACAGATCAGGATAAGCAGACAACAACTTGCTATAGGCTGAAAGTATTATCTCTTCTTCCCCTTCATGAGTGCTGCCGGCAATAAAAGCCCTACTTTCGCACAACATGTGCAGAGTCTTTCTCAATTGCTCCATTTCCTCTTCACAACTGGCTACCGGTTCTTGGTCAAACTTCAGATTACCGATACTTTGTATCTTTTGAGGACTTACTCCAAGCTGAATTATTTTTTCCTCGTCTTCGCGCGACTGCATGGCAAAATAATTTATTAAGGAAAACACCGGATGAAAGAATAAACTAAATTTCTTGTAGTATCTACATGAAGCATCTGAGATTCGCCCATTTAGCAAAAGAATGGGCGTTCCTCTGCGTGAAAGGCCCTTGAGCATATTGGGCCAAAGGTCAGTTTCGACCATGACAAATAAGTCCGGTCTAACGCCTTTTATCACCCTGTGCACCGACCAGAATAAATCAAGGGGATACGTAATTAAGAAATCAACTGTACCACCCAGCTTCTGCTGAGCAGTCCTTTCCCCCGTAGCCGTGGACGTTGAATAGATTATTACCCACTCCGGAAAACGCCGCCGCATTTCATTGACCAGAGCTACCGAAGAAATGACCTCGCCTACGGACAGGGCATGTAACCATATCCTTGGTCTAGAGCCGGTGCCTGTGTCCATTGGAACAAGGCACAACCCAAGCCTGTCCCAGACCCGTTGTCTGTATTTTGTCGTGAAGGCAACTTTCACTATGATGAATGGGAGGAATATAACCAGGAGCAGCAATTGTATGGCGTTATATAATATGAACATCTGCAACTACTTAGCCACGAATGAACACGAAGTTACACAAATCAGGCAGAAAATTCTATTAAACAAATCTTCCGTATTGAAGCCTTCTTTTCTAAGAACTCTTTAACTTTGCGAGCTCCGCGTGTTCTGCGGTGATAATGGTGAGATCGGCTTCATCCCGGAATTGCATGTCATATAGTTTGCGATATTCGCCACATACAGCCAGTAGCTCATCATGCCTTCCCTCTTCCACGATGGCGCCATCCTTGATAACGATAATCCGGTTGGCATTCCTAATAGTCGAAAGACGATGGGCAATGACTAACGTAGTTCTTCCTCGCATTAAATTCTCAAGGGCGTTCTGAACTTCGACCTCAGCTTCTGTGTCCAGGGAAGAGGTGGCTTCGTCCAGAATCAGGATGGGTGCATTTTTGAGAAGGGCCCTGGCAATAGAAATCCGCTGCCTTTCCCCTCCCGAAAGTTTAACTCCCTGCTCGCCAATGATCGTATCCCATTTCCGGGGCAATTTCTCGATAAAATCGTAAGCGTATGCTGCGCGAGCCGCTTCCTTTATTTCGTCCGTCGTGCGCCTAATGTCCCCATACGCAATATTATTGCGTACCGTATCATTAAAAAGGATTGTTTGCTGACTTACAATTCCTATTTGAGAACGGAGCGAAGAAAGGGTGACCTGCCTGATATCCATACCATCTATGTATATTGCTCCTTCAGTCACTTCATAAAATCTAGGGATGAGATTGACCAGGGTGCTCTTTCCGCCGCCACTCATCCCCACGATGGCCAGAACCTCTCCTGCCTTTACTAACAGATTGACGCCCTTCAGAACCAATGTTTCATCATACTTAAAAAACACATCCCTAAATTCAATTGAATGCTGGATGGGTGCAAGCTGAATTGCCCCCTTTTTATCCCTGATCTCTGGAGGGGTATCCAGAAGGTCAAAAACCCTTATAGCAGCAGCAATTCCCTGTTGTATTGCACTATTAGCGCCACTAAGATTTTTCACGGGTTCGTAAAGCATTATCATCGCTGTAAGAAAAGAAAAGAAAGTACCCGGGGTTGAAGCCCCCCTTATAACCTGCGAGCCCCCATACCATACTATAAAGGCAATCCCAATACCGCCCAAAAGTTCCATCAGCGGGTGCGCGATAGCTTTTACCTTAACGTCACTCATTATAATGTTATACAGCCTTTTGATTGCCCCGCCGAATCTCTTTATTTCATATTCTTCCATGTTAAAGGCTCTTACAATCCGGCTCCCGATAATAGTCTCATGCAGCAGGACCGTCACATCCGCTGTGACCTGCTGGGTTTCCGTACTGATCTTTCGCAGCCTTCTGCCGAACTGAACAATAGGAATCACAGCCACTGGAAAAAGTATCATGGTTATAAGCGCTAATTTCCAGTCTTGATAGAAAATCACAAACGTCAGACCAATTACGCTAAACGCGTCTTTCAAAATGCCCACCACGGCATTTGAAACCGCCCCCTGGATCATGCCGGCGTCGTTTGTGACCCGGGAAATGAGAACTCCAGTTGGCGTCCGGTGGAAAAATGAAAGTGACAGGAAATTCAAGTGCCGGTATACGCCTTCCCTGAGACCAGCTACAATTCTTTGCCCTACAGCATTTATAAGATAGAAATACCCATAATAAAAAGCCCCCTTACTCAGGAAAAGCATAACTATGGCCAGCGGGATTAGATAAATCATGGTCATGTCTCTTTTGAAAAAGACTTCATCCAGCATTGGCTTTACTACATAGGCTGTAGCTGATGTGAGAAGGGCTACAGCCACCATGCAGAACATAGCCACCCCTAACCTGCTCCAGTAAGGAACAACTAGTTGAAACAGACGTTTATAAACCGATCCATTCATCTTTTGTTTAGAAGCTGATATGCGATGTGGGCTGCCCGTACTGATGCACCGGCACTACCCAGTTTATTCTTTACCTCTTCAAGTTCATACCTCATGGTTGCGGAATATTTTTCATTAACCATGATCCTGTAGACCTCTTCCGCTATCCTATCGCCACTGGCTTCTTCTTGCACTAGCTCCGGAACTATTTTTCGACCAGCTACGAGGTTGACCAACCCAATATAAGGCACCTTTACCATACATCTGCCCGCCAGATAGCTTAACCTTGAGACCTTGTAGATGATAACCATCGGTACGCCCATGATAGCCGCTTCAAGAGTAACAGTACCAGAGGCTACTATCACCGCCCGTGCCGCCTTCATGGTATCATAGGCTCCATCCTCAACAACCTTCACTCTAAGCCCCGTCTGCCGCATAAAATCATTAATAGGCTTTTTATCAATAGTAGGAGCTAAGGGCAAGACAAACTGGATACCAGGTATCTCCTTCTCCAGCCTTCCAGCCGCATCCGCCATAGGAGGCACAAGTCTTTCTACTTCTTGTAGTCGGCTGCCTGGGAAAAGCCCAACTATTGGCCGGTTACGGTCGATTTCATATCGCTCACAAAAAACACTATCATTCACAGCCGGTCTGACTATGTCTAAAAGCGGATGGCCGACAAAATCTACGTCCACCTGATTTTTCCGGTAAAATTCCAGCTCGAAAGGTAGAACCACTACCATTTTCTCTACAAATCGCCGGATTTTTTTTACTCGTCCGCTGCGCCACGCCCAAACCTGGGGACTTATATAATACATGACCGGAATCCCGAGGGCCTTAGCTTTAGCTGCTAGAAGGAGATTAAAGTCCGGGTAATCAATAAGTATGACTAGATCCGGCCGCTCATTACGCATCGCCTTTCTCAAAAGACGTTGAGCGCCGACAATCTGCCAAAGATGCCTGAAAACTTCTGAGATGCCGACTACTGCTAACTTCGTGGCATCGAAGGGTATTTCAACCCCCGCTTTACGCATCCGTTGCCCACCAAGACCCCAGAAGGCCACTTTGGCATCTAAATCATGCACAGCTCGAACTAGATTGGCCCCGTGCATATCACCAGAAGCCTCTCCAGCCACTATGAGAATTCTCTTACCTGATCTATAAGACATTCTCTGGCGAGGATATATTCAGCAAGTGTCTAGAGCTTTGGATATTCCGGTTAATCTGCTTCATGATCTTTAAGGCCACCTGAAGGGCCCTTCGGCCGTCTTCGCCTGCAACAACTGGGTGCTTTCTTTTGTTGACGGAGACGACAAACGCCCGCAATTCATCAGCCAACGAATCACTCTCTGGAAAAGAAAAAACTTTTCCCTCAACCCCTGGAAAACCAAACATACCTTTTTCGGGAGTCTTTTTGACAACTGTGATCTCTCTTTTTGCATAATCAACGGACAAGTAGGCATTAGGCTGAAATATTCTGATCTTGCGCATATCTTTATTGGAGATACGGCTAACCGTGACATTAGCTGTGCAGCCGTTGACAAATTGCAGGCGCACATTGGCTATATCGG
>CAYSYZ010000024.1:9138-11580 GCA_964435205.1 uncultured Desulfovibrionales bacterium | reverse complement strand
TGACCGGCACTCCAACCGCATGGATACTTTTTAACTCCGACTTGATAATATTCAGAATAATATCGATATCATGTATCATAAGATCAAGAACCACATCAACATCAATGCCCCGACCCTTAAAAGTCGAAAGCCGATGGGCCTCGATAAAAAGCGGGTTCTCAAGATAGTCATGCAACGCCATCACCGCCGGGTTAAAACGTTCCAGATGCCCTACCTGTACGATCAGGTTTCTCGCTTTCGCCAGTCTGATAAGTTTGTCTGCTTCACTTAAAGCACAAGTTATCGGCTTTTCGATCAAGACATCAACGTCTTGTTCCAGAAAATCGCGGGCAATCTGATAATGGAGAGTAGTAGGTACAACGATGCTGACAGCTTCAACCTTCCCCATCAAATCCTTGTACTCAGCATAGGCCCTAGTACCCCATTTTTCTGCAATTTCGTGAGCACGTTCTTTGTTTATATCCACGACTCCAACCAGATCAGCTTCTCCCATGGCCGCATATTTCTCGGCATGGTACTGACCCAGATAACCAACACCTATAACTCCCACCCTAACCTTCGCCATGAATCTCTCCACACAAAAAAAGACATTAAACCTTCTAAGATTTAATGCCTCACCATACAATAAATCAAAGTAGCTTACAAGGCAACGATGGCCAGCCTCTTCCGATCGGCTTCCTTAATCATTCCCTCTCTATCAAAAATGATTACTTTCTCAGATTCAATGGCCAGACATGAAGCCCCGACTTCCTTCATGGTAAGGATTGTTTGAAGTCCAACGGCTGGCAGGTCAAAACGTAGATCCTGCTTTGGTTTAAGGACCTTGACCACAACCGCGCCCTTGTTAGCCAGTCGCCCACCCCGCCTGATGGTTTCATCCGTCCCTTCTATAGCTTCTATGGCCAGAATGACCAGATCCTTCACTACGACACATTGTCCTATATCTAATTGTCCGATCTCCTTAGCCACCTTCCAGCCAAACTCCACGTCCTTCATCTCGTCTTCCGTAGGTTTACGCCTGGTCAAAATCCCTTTTGGCGCCAAAAGAGACTGAAGGAATAAGGTCGATTCCCGCACCGTTATCCCCTCTTCTTCCAGGACCCCGGCCAATGCCCGCAGGATACCGTCGTCCAACCTATTTTTTAACTTAGACCATACAGAAATGGCCTTCATATCTGGCCACACCTTCCGGTAGATATTCTTCTTATCTATGCCGCCGGCCATAACCACGTCACTCACACCCTCTTGTTTGAAAATTTCAATTATCTTCCCCAATTGGCCCAGTTTCAGCCAGAATATCTTGTCCACAACTCCACCCAGTTCAGGAGCAGTCTCTCCTTTGTGCGCAATGGCTATGATCTCGAACCCTTCCCGTTGTGCTGCCTCAGAGAAAATAACTGGAAACTTGCCCCCACCTGAAATGAGCCCGATCTTCTTGCTCATTTTCTCGGAATACCCTTCTTAGAGTTCTTAATAAAATCTATAAAGTGCAGGACTTCAGGGAGTTGCGGTATTTCCTTTTCTGCAGTCTCAATAGCCTCTTTGAGAGTCAATGACGAACGGATAATTAATTTATAAGCGTTCCTTAAGGCCTCCATAGTCTCAGGTGCAAAGTTGTGTCTCTTGAGGCCGATCATATTCAAACCGAAGAGTTTAGCCCTGTCTCCTGAAGCTATAACGTATGGTGGAATGTCCTTAATAATACCGGATAATCCCCCAATAAAGGCATAGGCCCCAATACGTTGAAATTGATGGATCGCCACCAGGCCGCCTATGATTGCATAATCCTCGATTTCGACGTGACCACCTAGAGTAGCACCATTAGCAAAAATTACATGATTACCGATCTTACAGTCATGAGCTATATGAGTGTAAGCCATCAAAAAATTGTGCTCGCCGATCTTTGTAATACCGCCACCGTTTTCTGTTCCTCTATGAATGCTAACGTATTCCCTGATAATATTAGCGTTACCTATCTCGACTGCCGTAGGGCCCCCGTTGTATTTCAGGTCTTGAGGAGGTGCACCTATAGTCACAAATTGCGATATTCTGCAGTTTTCGCCAATAGTGGTGCTACCCTCTATAACCGTATGGGGTCCAATGATAGTTCCGGTCCCTATCTTTACATCCCCACCGATTATGACATAAGGACCGATCTCGATGTCCGCAGAGAGAACAGCATTGTTATGTACAACTGCAGTAGGATGGATTTTCATCTTATCTCCTTCGATATCAAACAGGCGCAGCTTCGTCAGACATAGCAGCCATCAGTTCAGCCTCCGTAACCAGCTTACCATCGACGGTAGCCCGACCTCTCATCTTGTACACCTTCATCTTTTGTTTAAGCATGGTCAATTCGAAAATAATCTGATCACCAGGAGCCACCGTCTTCCGAAAACGAACCTTATCTAGACCAATAAAATAAAACAGCCGGGTTTTCGC
>CAYSYZ010000024.1:6130-9128 GCA_964435205.1 uncultured Desulfovibrionales bacterium | reverse complement strand
GGCTCGGATGTGAGGGCCAGTTCCCATCGGCGGACCTGGGCCATGCCCTCCAAAATAAGCACCCCTGGCATGATGGGCCGACCCGGAAAGTGTCCCTGGAAAAATGGCTCATTAATAGTAACATTTTTGAGGCCTTTAATTGATTCCCCCAGCCTGCACTCCAGAATCTTATCCACTAACAAAAAAGGATACCGATGGGGCAATAGCTTGAAGATTTCCTCGATATTTATCTCGCTTATGTCCTTCCTCATTTCTCCGCTTCCTCCACTCTCTCTTCTAAAGCCGCCACTCTTTCCTTAAGATTGCGTATTTCCCTCATCAGTTCCGGCAAGCGCCGGTAGGCAGCGCTAGCCCTCAGCCACTCCTGATGCGGAATGGCAGGAATACCAGAGACCATAGAACCTTCATCTACCGCACTTGGTACGCCTGACTTCCCTCCGACCATAACCCGGTCCCCAATCTTAATATGCCCCGCTACCCCGACTTGACCAGCCAGAACCACATTGTTGCCAACTTCCACACTGCCTGATATACCCACCTGGGAAATTAAAAGGGTGTCTTCGCCAATTACCACGTTGTGAGCAACCTGAACGAGATTATCGATCTTCGTACCACGTTTGATCCATGTCTTTCCCAGTGCCGCCCGGTCGATGGTGGTATTAGCACCCACTTCTACATCATCATCAATCTGCACAATACCAAGCTGCGGAATTTTAAAATGCCTTGCACCGTCTCTAGCGTAACCAAAACCATCGCCACCGATGACCGCACCGCTGTGTATTATAACCCGTGCACCAATGATGCACCGATCCATTATCGTTACACGTGGATAAATCGTGGTCCCTTCGCCTATGGAAACGTCGTTTCCAACATACACACCGGGATAAATCGTAACCTGTGATCTTATCCGAACATTATCCCCGATGAAAACAAAAGGACATATCGTAACCCTAGCATCGATCTGGCAACCCTCCCCTACCCAGGCTTCCTTGCTGACGCCCTTTACCTCAAAAGGTCTGGCACTCAAAAGGGTAGCTACACGGGCATAGGCCAGATAAGGATTGTCAGTTCTTATGATGGGTACATGTGCCTCTGTCACCTCCATGGGCACGATGAAGGCCGAAGCACCAGAGGTTTCCATCTTAGGCCGGTATTTTCTTTGGGCTACAAAACTAAGCTGACCACTGGTAGCCTCATCAAGGCTGGCTATGCCTGCGATCAGAACTTCGCCGTCGCCAACCAATATCCCTCTGCAATGTTCTGCTATCTCCCTTAGTTTTTTCATGTTATAGGTTCATTTCTAAAAAGCAGCACCGATACTGAAATCCCAGTTGCTGGTATCTTCTCCGAGTTTTGGATCTATGTTATAGCCCCATTCAAGACGCAATGGCCCGATTGGCGAAAACCATCGGAAGCCAAAACCAACGCTGGTTCGCAGGTTAGTCAGATTGTAGCTCTGTTCCTTGGTAAAGACGTTACCAGCATCAAAGAAGACCAGGCCCTTCAAGCCAGCCTTTTTTATAAGAGGGAAGAGATACTCGAAGTTAAATTGCAGCATTTTTTCGCCACCAATCCGCTCGTTTGTCACGGGATCAACAGGGCTAATATCACCATACTTAAAACCACGAACTGAGTTTAAACCACCAAGATAAAACTTTTCGTAGACCGGTAACTTACCGTCCGGATTCTTCGTTACATAACCTATTACCCCGTTAACATGTCCCACGGTATCCCAGAAAAGGGGATAATACCAGCCTGAATGGGCAACATACTTCGTATAGGCACTGTCGCCGCCCAAAAATCCTCCCGCGTACTCAACGGATAAACCGTTTATCGACCCTGCGGTAGGATCGATATAGCTATTACGTGTATCTCTCTCCGCACCGGCACTTAGAGAGCTCGTGATATGGATGTCTTGCGATTCCTTAATGATCTGCGATGCGGTCGGTCGAACATCCTCTAACGAAGCATCTTCAAACCTATAACCACCAAAGACCCTCAGATTATCGGTCAGAGGATAACCCAGTCTCAATCCGGCTCCTGTACTCATCTTGGTATAATCATCGTATTCCCTTTCCCAATCAAAAAGGTCAATGCCCGTAGCCAGGTTCGTATCCAGGAAATAAGGCTCCGTAAAACTGAGGTTATAACGCGTAGAACGACTGCTGGTCTGGGCACGAAAAGTCAAGTCCTGACCGCGTCCAAAAAGGTTTCGTTGTGATATCTCGGCCATACCAATAAAATTATCAACAGAACTGTACCCACCACCAATACTGAAAGCACCGGTAGGTTTTTCCTTAACCTCGATTTTCAGGTCCATTTTACTTTCGTCAACACCTTTGGTAGGTTTTATATTCACATCCTCGAAAAAACCAAGCTTCTGTAGCCGTTGATTACTCTTACGCAAATTTGCAGCACTAAACAGCTCTCCCTCACTCAGTCTGAGTTCACGTCTTATGACCTTGTCCCGGGTTTTTGTATTCCCGGAGATCTCTATACGATCGAAATAGACCTTCTTTTCCGGCTGGATTAGAAAGGTTATATTTACCCTTTTTGCCTTCTCGTCTCTGGCTATTTCAGGAGAAACCTCCGCATAGGCATAGCCAGCATCAGCATAGATATCAGTTAAAGCTAAAACATCCTTTCTCAAGACATCTCTACTGTAAGTCTTTTCTTTCCTAATCTTCAATATCGATAGTAACTCTTCTTTTGGTTTAATCAGTTCCCCCTCGATATCCACGGAGCCAACGCCGAATTGAGAACCCTCCTCAAGTGGAATAGTAATGAATATGTATTTTTTCTCGTGAACGATTTCCGGCTCTCCAACTTTAGCCTCAATATAACCATTGTTATAATAAAATGAGGTGATCTTGGATAAATCTCGTTCCAAAACATCCCTGCTCAAAGTGCCGGAAGAGGTAATCCATGAAAAGAAGCCTTTTTCAGTTGTTTCCATGAGATCCTTCAATTGTCCGCTGCTAAAGGTCTTTTTTCCGAC
>CAYSYZ010000024.1:0-6120 GCA_964435205.1 uncultured Desulfovibrionales bacterium | reverse complement strand
ATATATACTTTCTCCCCTTCTTCAATAAAGAAGGTAATAATGGCTTCATTCGCAGGTAACTCCGACAACTTATGATCTATGCGTGTTCCATAATAACCTTTCTCCAGATAAAGAGCCTTGATCTTTTCCTCAGATTCCTGGATCTCTTTTAGCTTTACAATTGAATTTGGTCTTACACTGACTATCTCTTTTATATTATCCGTTTCGATGTTAACATTTCCTTCTACTCTGATGTCTTTTATAATCGGCCTTTCTGTAACCACAAACGTCACAACTTTCCCTAAGGGAGAGTCTTTAACGTCAATCTTTACGTCAGTAAAGTAACCCATCATAAAAATGGCTCGCAGGTCTTCACCCAATTTCTTCTTATCAAAGACATCGCCTTTTTCGCTTTTGATATGAGCCCTTATAGCCTCGGATTCAATCCTTCGATTACCGGAAAATAAAAATTCCCCTATCCGCTCCTTCCCTAAGACTGTAATCTGGATGTCATTTATTGTCTTTTGTAACGCCTTATCCAACAAGCCGGCTTCTGTGGCCTCGGTGTGGAGCGGCTGGGGGCCCTTTGAACTTGTCGCTTCAAGTAACCACATATCCAAACTTAAACGCTCGCCGATCTTGGTAATGCTGCCCCAAAAAATAAATTCAGCGCCAAGCTTCTCGGCCACCTGTCTCATATGTCTTGTACTGAAAAGCTGTTTTCTATCGACTTCCGCGACTACCCGCGATTTATCCAGCACTAAAAATCCGCCCTTTGTAAGTTCTGATCTCAGGGCTTCCTCCAGTGAACCGACCAGCGAACTGATATCTTCCTTACTGTGTACCACAAAAGGTACGACTGCTAAGGTCGTCTTTTCTGCCGCCAGGCCGGCTTGAAGAATACAGAAAATCACATACAAACAGACCAAAGACACTGCGAGTTTTTTCATATCAACAAAATCTCCCGAGATCAGCCTTCCCTAAGCGCCCATCAGCTATGGTCAGACAGTGATCCATGCTTCGCGCTAAATGCAGGTTATGCGTTACCAGCACTATGGCCATCTTGTTTTTTTCGCCAAGCCTTAAAATGGTCTCATGCACTTTCTCACCCGTTTTTGCATCCAGATTGCCTGTAGGTTCATCTGCCAAAAGAAGCCTTGGGGATAAAACTAAGGACCGGGCCACCGCTACCCTTTGCTGCTCTCCCCCGGAAAGCATCCCCACCTTGTGTTTTAATCGATCCTGCAAACCGACCTCCGAAAGAGCCGTTTCAGCTAACGTATAAGCATGGTTTTTTTCCATTCTCGCAATCAGCGCAGGAATCATTACGTTTTCGACCGCAGTAAACTCGGGTAGCAGATGGTAAAATTGAAAGACAAAACCTATGCACTTGTTCCGAAAACTGGCCAACTCATCGTCGCTTAGCGAAGCCACATCCAGGCCGTCATAAAGGATATCGCCGCTATCTGGCCTTTCCAGTGTGCCAAGGACATGCAACAGTGTAGACTTCCCCACGCCAGAAGCGCCGACTATGGCCAAAGACTGCCCGGTACATACCTCCAGGTCAATACCTTTTAGTACTTCTACCCTCTGTCCATCCGTGGTATAGGATTTGTAAATGCTGCGGGCCTCCATGATCGGCCCACTTCTTTCCGGCGTGGAGAGGCGACTGCAACTGGGCATATCCTTACTATTCATATCTTAAAGCAGCCACTGGTTCCAGTCTCGAAGCCTGCCATGAAGGATAGAGGGTAGCCAGGAAACTAATGGTTATGGCTGCAAGTGAAACTAGGGTCACATCCAATAATTCCACCTTTACCGGCAGAGTGGATATATAATAGACATCGCTGGGCAATTTAATAAATTTATATTTCTCTAGGAGGCTGGTGAGGCCAAAACCCCCTATAATTCCAAGGAGTGTCCCGATAAATCCAACCATTACACCTTCCATAACAAAAATTTTCATGATGCTTTTCCGTGTAGCACCCATAGACTTTAAGATGGCTATGTCCCTGTTCTTTTCCATTACAATCATTATCAAGGTACTGACAATGTTGAATGCTGCAACCAGTACAATCAGAGTCAGGATTATGAACATTGCAACTTTTTCCAGTTTCAGGGCAGAAAAGAGGTTCTTATTCATCTTCATCCAGTCTCTAGTCCAGTAAGGATAACCTAGCTTGCGATTGATAGAAGCAGCTACCCGGTCAGCCTTGTAAATATCGGACACTTTTACCTCTACGCCGGTCACTTTATCACCCAAGGCAAAGAAGGACTGCGCCGCTTTTAAAGGCATAAAAGCCATCGAGGAATCATATTCAAACATGCCACAATCGAATATACCGCCAACCCTGAAGGCTTCCATTTTGGGCATGGTTCCCAGAGGTGTAATTATGCCGGTTGGAGAAATGACCTGTACTATGTCCCCTTTTACAACACCCAGGTTTTTGGCTAATTCCCTACCAATAACGATGCCAGATAAGGTTTTGGCGCTCTCAGCCACCGGCTTCTGTCCCGAAGAAACCTCTAAATCTTCTAGCGAACCTTCAACCATGTACCGACGCAAGTCTATAACCTTATTGGACGATTCAAGATCAAATCCCCTTATCACAACCCCGGTAGCCCCTACCGATGAACTCAGCATGGCCTGCGAGTAAATAAAAGGAGCAGTGGCCACTACACCTTCTATCTTTTTTATCCTCTCTTGTATAACTTTAACATTATCAATCGCATCACCATGCTTCAGCAAAATGGCATGGGCATTAAGGCCCAATATCTTACTCTTTAAGTCCTTTTCAAAGCCGGTCATAACGGCCAAAACAACTATCAATGCCATCACCCCGACCATGACGCCGGCTACTGAAATAAACGTAATTACGGAGATAAACTTCTGCTTTCTTCTTGCTTTTAGATAACGGAGGCTGATAAACCACTCAAAATTCATACTTAATTGCGGGTAAGTGAATTTAACGCTCGGGGCGTAAATGCGGAAATAGAATTACATCGCGGATAGAAGGTGAATCCGTAAAAAGCATAACCAGTCGGTCTACTCCAATCCCCTCCCCAGCTGTAGGGGGCATGCCATACTCCAAAGCCCGCAGAAAATCCTCATCCAAGATAGGGACAATCTCCTCATCCTCTTCAAGCGTATCTCTATCCATTATCTGCTTCACTAAACGTTCCCGTTGTTCAACCGGATCATTTAGTTCCGAAAAGGCATTGGCCAACTCCCGTCCACCAATAAATAGTTCAAACCGGTCAACGATCTCCTCATCAACCTCATTTTGTCGTGAAAGCGGAGAGACCTCCAGTGGATAACCACACACAAAAGTTGGCTGGATTAATTTGGGTTCTACTAAATTATCAAACAGTTTGACCAAGGTCCTACCTGGCCCGTCTTTTTCACCAAGCTTAACACCAAGTGATTCAGCATAGGATTTGGCTGTTGCCTCATTATGCAGCATTTCCGCATCCAATCCTCCAATCTGGACCAAAGCATCCTTTAAGGCATACCTCTTCCAGGGAGGAGTCAGGTCAATTTCATGGCCCTGGTAAAAAACCACCACATTACCAATAATCTCCTTCGCTATCTCCGAAAACATCTCTTCGGTAAGAGTCATCAGATCTTCATGTGTGGCATAAGCCTGATAAAATTCCAGCATGGTGAATTCAGGATTGTGCTGAATAGAAATACCCTCGTTGCGAAAGTTGCGATTTATCTCAAAAACCCTTTCATATCCGCCAACCAGCAGCCGTTTCAGGTACAATTCTGGGGCAATTCTCAAGTATAAATCCATCCCCAGGGCATTGTGATGGGTTTTAAATGGCCGTGCCGTTGCCCCGCCTGGAATAGGTTGCATCATCGGTGTCTCGACTTCCAGAAAGCCCCTTTTTGTAAGAAAATCCCTCAATCCCTGAATTATCCTGATCCGCTTTAAAAAGACTTCCCGCACCTTTGGATTCACAATCAAATCCACATATCTTTGACGATACCTGGTCTCCACATCTGTAAGACCATCAAATTTCTCCGGCAAGGGCCGAAGTGATTTGGTTAAGAGTTTTACCTTCTGAACGAGGAGCGTCAGTTCACCGGTCTTTGTTCGAAAAAGTGTCCCTTTAATACCTATAATGTCACCCATATCCAGGCACTTACACAGCTTATAGCTTTCCTCACCCAAAACGTCTTTCCGCAAATAAACCTGAATCCTTCCAGTCTCGTCCTGAATATGGGCGAAGATGCTCTTTCCGAAGTCCCTAAGGGCAACCATTCTCCCCGCTACAACAAATATACCCTCTTCGCCTGGGAGGTCATCACTTTTAGCATACCGGTGTATCAGGTCACATACCTTGTCCTTAACCCGAAAATCATTCGGATAAAGGCGAAGCCCCATCTCCTTCAGGGCTTCAGTCTTCCTACGCCTCTCCTGCGTCAATTTACTAAGATCTTCCACTCTTCTCTTCCAACCGTTATATTCCCTCGAAAATCAACAATTGACCACAAGTAACTAGTTTATTTCCCTTTAATAGTCAAGCTAAATCGAGGCACAACTTTACATGGTGAATGATACATGGTCGAATTTCCAAAACTGGAACAACTCCATGCGCTAAATCAGCACTGAGCCATGTATCTTAGCCCTTCAAGAACGACAAATCGTCCTAAGACGACCACTTCGCAGGGCATGCTTCTTACAAAGAGGGGATTCTCGGAAAGGCCTCCGGAAAGATAAAGCCTGGCCGGTGAACCAGCAAAGCGGTATGCATTTAAGGCAATCCCTTTGATGAACCTGGCCACGGCCTCTTCTGGTCTGGCGCCATGGATGATGGCATCAAAGATATGACTGAGACCCAGCACGCCACATGTTACCGGCAAGTGACTGGAGGGCTCACCTAGCTTGTTATAGTCAAGATTATAATACTTCTGCAATAATTCGATGGTGAAGCCAAGAGAAGCCCCACATTCTGTGTTCCACCCCGTGTCCTTGACCTTGTCCCCGCTAACCTTTACGAACTTAAGGTCCCGGCTGCCGCAATCAAGAATAGCGAACTCCTCTTCCTTAACCAGCCTTTTAGCACCGCGGGCAAGCGCTACAAGCTCATTAACATACCGTTCGCAAAACCGTGCTCCATTGTGCCCTGTGCCTATGTCCGTACGAAGTCCGAGGGGAATATCAGTGCTACGCATTATCTTCGGGATAGAATCCTTTTCCATATCCCATAATTTTGCGTATGACGTACCAAAATCACCTAATATCAACCTGTTACTCCATTTAGTTCAAGAAATGCCTGCACTTTTGCCTTCGTGCTGTGCCCCATATACACATCCGCATCCACATACAGGCCACATGGATGCCTCTTTGCCAGATAATAGGCTAAAGCCGTCTTCGGACAAAAAGACTGCGCAAAAAATACCGTAGGTATACCGGGATCAACTATTTTCTCCAGTGCCAGATCACATGGAGTCTTGTTCTCCATACAGCGTGTCCACCCGAATATATGGGTACGTGCAGGAAATAGATTAAGAAGTGAAAAATCCCTTGGTGGTACGCCCCAGAACCCGGCCACCGGTTCACAAGTAGCTAGAGGACCTTTTAGTGGATTTGGCTCTACCACACTCCCTGTTATCAACTCCATTTTTTTTACAAGAGGGAGATCGCTGATACAAATACGGTTCCCAAGGCGCACCTTGTCTTCATTCCGCGTTTTGATTATGGGAATGCTGAGCTCTCCTTCCAGGATTTCAGCAATCTGGAGGGCTCCGTTGCATTTTCCCTCGCCTACATCTACGTAAATAGCGTCCAAGGGCATTTTCTTGGCATTTGTCAAGACTGTTCGCAGAATAGCGCAGTAAACGCGTGGGATGTACGAGGATGTAATCTCGAGGTCAGGCTTCACGTGCAAGGCGTCAAGATCATAGACCGTTGATCCTTGCCCTTTAAGATGAATCATGATCTCACGAGGCGGCAGCCCTACTATTCCAACTCTTTTGACCATATATCGCTGTCAGGCTCTTTAACTTGACTATTTGATACAATTCTGGTTGGGAGCAACGATTCGAAGAACCTCGGCTAAGTACATGCAAACTCCGCTAGACGTCCCCCAAAGAATTCAGTACAATAATTAAGTAAAAAATAGGCAAAAGTC
>CAYSYZ010000023.1:10521-20177 GCA_964435205.1 uncultured Desulfovibrionales bacterium | reverse complement strand
GGGAGTCGATACAATCAAGATGTACAGAACGATGCGCCACAAACCTTTCCACATACTCATACCCAGTAAGAATTTTGCTTCATGTTCTTATAGTGATCCTGGTCTTGCTATTTCAGTGCACCCGTAAACAGATAATCGTTGTCTGCCTTGACGGCATGGCACCCGATGCACATCTGCATCTTTCCCTCGCCTTCGATGTTACCGTCCGGACGGTACTTCGCCCAGAACCAATCACCCGCCTCAGGATTATATCCCTTTATCTTGTACATTACGGTTAGCGCCATTAATTGCTTATCACCGGAATAGTTTTCTTTTGCCACGATCGCACCATCGGGCATTTGTCCTCGCTTTCCCTCGATAGCCCTAAGGGCATTGTCATTAACATACGTTGTCAGGAGGACGCCATGGGGCTGACTCCCTGGATAAAAAGCGGATGTTCCCGGCCACATCCGCCACATATTTTTGTAGTCTGCCTTTCTTAGCTCTTGCCAGAGAGTAGCACCCGATGCCTTAACTTTACCTGCCTCTTCTGCTTTTTCGGGTGCACACTGTACAAAAAGCAGCGCACAGAGGACAAAGCCTATGCCCAACAATTGAGCCATTCGCAGCATCCCTTTATTCATTGACAACCCCCCCTCTCAACTTGCGACCCTACAGCCCTTCCCTGCCCACCTCAACGACGACTTTGATCTGCGACCTGTCGTTCAGCAGTTCAAGGGCCTTACTAAAGTTCTCAATCGGTACCCGAGCGGTAATAAGCTTTTCCAGCAAGCCCGGGTATGCCTTCTCTAGCCTCATCAGGTCCGCAATACCCTGCTCGAAGTGTGTTCGGTTGGCGTTGACCGTCCCGAATACAACCTTGTTCCCAAGGACAAGTTCAAGGTTAAGGCAGTCCGCACATATCTCCACCCTGTTTGTGCCGCCGGTAACGCTTGCCAAGCACACGATGCCGTTGTTGCCGATGACATGCATCGACTCCAGTGCGACCGTGGAATTGCCTGTCGCCTCAATGACCAGGGAAATGTTCTTTTTTAGCTCTCTGGGCAGGTTACGAACTGGAATCCTCTTGGAGTTGATATGTGTTACAGCCACTCGCTCAAACAGTTCGTTCTTGACCTCGTGAAAATCGGTT
Organism: uncultured Desulfovibrionales bacterium; assembly: GCA_964435205.1. GTDB lineage: Bacteria > Desulfobacterota > QYQD01 > QYQD01 > QYQD01 > CAYSYZ01. The sequence continues at coordinate 19,045 of CAYSYZ010000023.1, read as the reverse complement.
CTGTCAACTGCGATGACCTCGAGGCCCCGCATACGTAAAAGCGCTGCAGCCAGCAGCCCGATCGTACCAGTCCCGGTCACTAGAGCAGTATTAGCTTCCCACACTAGCCGCTCCTGGATCTTGTATACCTGGTAAATCGCTTTCTCCACAATGCTTGCCGGTTCAAGTAGCACACCTACCTCCCGCAATGTTGCCGGGATCTTCACAAGATACTCTGGCCTCTCCTTGTAGTACTCAATCAGGTAACCGTGTCCACCCTTGATCCCACGCTCAGTATACTGACCCGTCACACACATGTCATACTCGCCGATCCTGCAGTTGATGCAGCCGTCCGGCCGTCGCACAGTTGCCACGACATAATCCCCTTGCTTGAAACCATCAACCTCCGGGCCGACTTCCTCGACTATCCCGAACGACTCATGGCCAATAACCAGAAAGTCAGACCCGCGGGGTGGTTCTCCATACAGACCCTGGTGAATCTCGCTGTCCGTTCCATTTATCCCAACCTCGAGTACCTTCACGAGTACCTCATTCCTGTCTATTTGTGGTCTTTCAACGTCTACCAGGTGAGCACTTTCTTTCTTCCCCGGAATGACGGCAATAGCCTTCATACTGTCCCCGTTTGGCAGACTGTTTGTCTACTTGGACCCGGTTTTTTATTCATTTTATGCGGCAAATACCGCGTATTGCGTCACAGGTTTGACTGTATAATTTTTCAACCCAATCTTCCTGGCGGCTACGAGTCCATAAAGATCCCCCACATTCCGGGCACACCCTAATCTTCGCCAAACGACGCAAAATATGCTGAACGGACGCCACGAAGGTGGCATGGCTCCAGGTAAGCGGAGAAACCGAAAGGGGTTCTCCCGTGATCGGATTAACCTGTTCTGCCAGTACCCCAGAAGGAAGGGCGTGTTCGGATACCCACTGCAACATTTCCAGGGCTTCTTTTATCTCCTTTTCGCCGTCGGCCTTTTCCATCCAATAATCCATGAGCCAGAGAGTGCAGATAAACCAAGGATTTCCGGGAACTCCGAGGCGGACCCGATGGTAGGTATCGTTTTCATAGCGAGCCACACCTCCAACTTCAGTCTTTAACCATAATTTTTCCTTCAAAACGGACATTGTAGATATGATTCGCGGGTCGTTAGCTGAATAAAGACCGAAAGCAAAAAGACCCCACAGACTGGCGTCACAGGCTCCATCTACCTGCATGGACCCGTGTGCATCATAGTAGATCATTCGACAGAAGCGCTGAAGTCCATCCTGCCAGAGGTAAGTAGATGCCGCATCCCGGATCTCAGCAGCTACCTGCCGGTAACGGTTTGCCTTCTCATCTTCACCAAAAACACCACAAAAAAGGGAAGCCGCGGTTAACCCCCCAAAGACAGCACCCACCGTAAAACTTAAAATCCCACGTCGTTCCTCCCAGAGGTCATATGATGGTGCAGGAAGCCCTGTCCTTTCGTCTCGGTACTGGCACATGAAATCTGCCGTTTTCTTAATCAGTGGCCTGTACAAGGGTTTAATGAATTCGATGTCCCGATAAAGAACAAAGTGGTTCCATAGGGCCCAGACAACCAGGGCTGTTTCATCCTCTTGAATGGGCAATTGAGATTGCCCGTCACGGAACCAGGGATGCCAGGAAGAAGCAAGGGTACCGTCCGGATTGTACTTATGAAGAAAGCAGCCTTCTTGCCCCAGAAGTCCCGCCATGAAACGATAAAAACCTCTCGCTGGTTCCGAGTACCCCGCCAAATCCAGGGCATTGGCCACAAGCGCACCGTCTCTTGGCCAGACGTAAGCATATGTATCTCGGTTGAACTTGATCACATCTGAATCATTTCCGGCCACGATCCCTCCCTGCCAATCGATCTGACTTCTCAAAATAAGCAGGCTACGGCGGTATAATTCCCTCGGTTTCTCCGGCAAATGTTCCAGTGGCGGCGTTTCCTTGTTGACCCAAAGACGCCAGTAATCCGCGGTCCTCTTGATCAAATTTTCCGGCCCCTTATGCTTAACAAGGGCATCCAGCCTCCGCACTTCGTCCCAATTTTGACCTGCAGCAAGCCAGTAATATGCCTTATCCCTGGTGGAAGCCTCCAGCGTGATATGTAACCCGATTACTGAATCTACTGAACCCTGAGCAATCGGGTTCCCCGAAAGGACTCCGTCTTCCGCATCCCTAAAGGTTCCTTCTTTTCCCATAAGCCCTTTCTGCCCGGTGGCAAGCTGGCTTATACCAGTAGATCCCAAGCTGCACCCGTTGGCCAGAAAATATCGCGCTCCTTTGTAATGGACTACTCCGCCTGTTTTAGGGTCAAAGGCCGCCGTATCTCCCACGTCATTGCCTGAGATATTGAAATCCTGTCCGAAAAACAGACGAATCTCCTTTCGATCGGTGGATATATTTTCTATTGATATTTCACGTACATAAATGTTCTCGTGAAAATCTACCGCGTCGCGGCAAATCAGAAGAAGCTCCAATTCTTTTTGATGCAGGCTAACCTCAGTAACCAGGGTATCAGATACATAACGTAAATCCCGCTTCCACTCCGGTCCGATCCATGAAAACCCATGATTCGCCCAAACTCCAAAGCGACAAAAACGACCGCTAATGTGGTTCTCTTGGCCCACATGAGGAAAGTATAAGTCCCGAATGCAATAGTTCTGGTCAAAACAAACCAGAAGCCGGCCATTACCAACGGGTATGTCTCTCGGCATAGAAAGTACCTGTTGAAATGCTATCTCTGTCTAGGCGTTTATAATTTTCCGTTCTCGTCACGAAGCCCAAAAAGCTGATATTTTTAGGTATCGACGTTCATAATTTCGCTATCCTGCTCACTTTTCGTTCCGCGGCTATGCGGTCGTTCTTACCAAAGGGATGCCCCCCAAAGCCATGCCGCATAAGGGCGACCGCCCGGTAAATATCGCTCCCCTTCTCCCTTGATTTGAAAAGCTCCATCACCGAATAGGAAATAACCGGTATGGGTACCTCCTTGTTGATCGCCTCTTGTACAAGCCAGTTGACTTCCCCGGTGTCCTCGACATAGCTCTCGATCTCATCCAGACTGCGCTCCTGCAGGCCCTTCGCCATCAGTTCGATGAGCCATCCCCTGATTACAGAGCCGTGTGCCCAGTTCTCAAAGATTGCCGCGAGGTCAAGATTCAACCCGCTTTTCCGTAGCAGCGCTACACCCTCGCCGATAGCCTGCAGCATTCCGAACTCGATGCCATTATGGACGAGCTTAACGAAGTGGCCACTCCCGGGCTCGCCGGTGTAGACATACCCGTCCTCGACGGCAAGTGCCTTCAGGATGGGCTGGGCGACTTTGAAACCTTCTTCCCTGCCACCCACCATGAAGCATGCACCATACCGGGCTCCGTCGACACCCCCGCTCGTCCCGACGTCGAGAAAGTACACCCCTCTCCCCCGCAGCTCCCCTTCTCGCCGGATGGAATCCAGGTAGAACGAGTTCCCGCCATCCATCACCACGTCACCCTCTCGAAGATACGCACCAATTTCGCTCAGCACCGTATCTATTATCGATCCCGCCGGGAGTGAAAGGTAGATAATCTGCGGAGATCTCAGGTTTGCAAAAAATGAGTCGTAGTCGGAGACTACCATTATGCCCCTCTCTTCAAGCTCTGGCTTCCTGCCCCGTGCCTTGCCGACCACGGCTATGCCCTTTTCTACAGCCTGGAGAGCAAGATTGCCTCCCATCTTGCCTAGGCCGATGACTCCCAGCGTCATCTGTTCCATAAGCTCACCCTTTAGCTCTCACGAGGATTACCCTGGCAGGAGCCCCATCACAATGGATACTGAGTGGCAGCCCAAGGATAAGTAAGACCCCGGATCCACGTGCTTCAGATAAAGACCCTCAAATAATGTCAAATTGCTAATCAACACCGCGTGCACCTCGTCGTCCGCATTGAATCTCTTCACACTCAGGTAGTCCATGCCAAGCGTCTTAATGCCGCGCTCGACCAAGTACTCTGCACAATCAAGAGTGAGGTGTGCAAAGTCCATCCTGAATTTCTCATACTGGTTGCGGGAGTTCTCTGTCTTCAAGAGGATCATTTCTCCTCTTTTTATCTCGAACGCTTGCAGGTGATTGGCTTGTATCGCCTTCCCGCCTTCAGTGAGATCAAGGAACCTGCATGGTCCGCAGAAGGTATCGAGCGCCAGTTCGTGCGCCGCTTTTCCGCCGTTTCTTATGCGGGAGCGGCGCGTCTACGTGCGTTCCCGTGTGGCTGCCTAGCGTAATAACTGATTCGTTTGTTTTGTTTTCTGGGATTCTCGCGTACTGGCGTATGACAGGGGACGGGCTGTTCGGGTATGTAAGCATACCTTCCTTTAATTCCATTGAGATGTCGATGATCTCCATGCTGCACCTCGGACCGGAGGCAAAGCAGGCCACTCCCGCATCTCCTTCTTATCCGCGTCTACACACCTGCCATCATGTCGAATTGGAGAAAAACATATCCCTATACAATAATTCTACTTAGGAAAGACGCTCAGCTGCAATACAATTGTTATTTGGTTCTTACTGCTATGGTTTAAATTTCGAGAGAACGGAACTGCACAACACCGATGTCCCGCAGCCGCGACCATGTTCCTTCCCAGTCCCCGCCTTTTTTGTTAAAATGCAGTAACATTACAGCTATAAAAGAGCCACCCACCGGAATATTGGATTCAATTAAGTAGGCATGATTAAAAGCCCAAAGATATTATTTGTAATATTCCTCTCCTCCCTTTGTAGCCTTGCCTATGAAATAACCCTCACCAGGATATTTTCTATCTCTCTCTGGTATCACTTTGCCTTCATGATAATAAGCATCGCCATGCTCGGCCTCGCCGCAAGCGGCACGATACTTTCTCTTTATCCAAGACTCCGGAATCCATTAAATATACCTCTATACACCTTCTTACTTGGCGTCAGTATTCCCGCAAGTTATGTACTTTCGAACCAGATACCCTTTGATCCAGTCAGGCTTTCGTGGGAGAAGACCCAGCTGCTTTATATTGGCCTTTACTATATTGTTCTCTCGCTACCTTTTTTCTGCACTGGATTGATTCTGGCCACTGCTTTCACATCAATAAGCGAAAAGGCGGGACTAATATATGGCGCAGACCTTCTCGGAGCAGGCATGGGTTCAATGGGGATTCTCTGCCTCATGACCATCGCTGATCCTGGCAAGATTGCATTTATCCTTTCTCTAATTGCTCTCTCAGCATCACTTCTAATCAGTAAACGCTGGCTTCGGGGACTCTCTCTGCTGCTAATATTAGCAGCCTTTTTTTTCCTCCTCTTCCAGCCTTCGTTTACCAAGCTCAGGATGTCGCCATATAAAGGGCTTCAGTTAGCCCTGAAATATCCTGGTGCAGAGCCCATAAATACTTATTCTAGCCCTTTCTCAAGAATAGACACTTTTACCAGTCCAGCCGTGCGTTTCGCCCCAGGTCTCAGCCTCGGGTATCTTGATCCGCTCCCCGAACAGATAGGGCTTTCGATAGATGGTGGTGATATAAACGCTATAACGACTCCTCGCGATCGAAAGCCGCTGGCATTTCTCAAACACTTACCATCTGCACTCCCCTACGAAATAGGCAAAAAGGACGATATATTGATCCTCGATCCCAAAGGGGGTCTTCAGGTCCTTGTTGCACGGATGGCAGGCTCAAAGAACATTTTCAAGGTTGAGTCCAATCCGCTCTTAGTAAGGACTATCAGGGAAGACTACAAAGAGTTCTCCGGAAACATATTTGGAGATAACATGTATTCAGGTCTTGGCAGGTCATGGCTGGGCAAGGGCAAAAGAAAGTTCGATATTATCGACGTATCGTTAATGGGAACGACGCCTTATGGCTCTTTCGGGATATCGGAAGACTATCGATTCACCGTTGAGGCTGTTAAAGAATACCTGGGGCACTTAAATCCCGAAGGAATTTTGAGTATAAACCTTTTTATCCTTCCACCGCCAAGGATAGAATTGAGACTTCTTAATACCATTATCGCATCCCTCGAAGGGATCGGGATCAAAAAGACTGAAAATCGTATTGCAGCCATTCGCAGCTGGGGTACCATAAGTATCCTCGTGAAGGGGTCACCTTTTACACTTAAGGAGATAGACGCAATCAAGAAATTCTCAAAAGAGCGCAGGTTCGACCTGGTCCACTATCCAGGGATTAAGGAAGAAGAGTCTAATATCTACGTTCGCATGCCCTCGAACGAATATTTTGCCGCCTTTAAAAATATCCTGAACCCTGAAACGCGGAAAACCTTTATAGGTAATTATATTTTCAATATAACGGCAGTGCATGATGACAATCCATTTTTTCATTATTACCTAAAGCTCAAAAACATCAGAACCATTTACAGTGTTATGGGGAAGAAATGGCAGTATTTTATAGAAGAGGGATACGTACTTCCGGCAGTCTTCGTGCAGGGGCTTCTTTTAAGCCTCATTCTTGTATTGTTTCCTGCAGTAAGTGCACGCGGGCCTGCAAAGAAAGACAGACTTTACAAAAACCGGTACCTTATCCTGCTATACTTTGCCTTTCTCGGCATTGGATTTATGTTTGTGGAGGTATCACTAATCCAAAAGATCATCCTTCCCCTCGAAAATCCATCGTACGCCGTCGCCACTGTCCTCACGTCTATTCTGATGAGCTCAGGTGCAGGAAGTTTATTGAGTCAGAAGGTTAAAGGTTTAAGGAGTCCCTTTATAACCCTCATAATCTCTTTTCTGGTTATACTTTACAGCCTGCTTCTTCCTCCAGCTTCAACTTTCCTTTCTTCGCATTCCCTGGCCGCCAGGATTGTTCTGGTATTTTTCATTCTCATGCCGCTTGCCTTTTTTATGGGAATGCCTTTTCCTTCAGGCCTGAAGATCCTCGGCGGAATCGATGATTCGCTAATACCATGGGCATGGGCGATAAATGGTTGTCTTTCAGTTCTTGCGCCAATCATGACCATCATGCTGGCGATGGCTGTGGGATTCAGGGCAGCTTTCTGGCTTGGGGCGTTGGCCTATATGATGGCTTTTGTAGCCCTTATTCTTTTTTCTTCTGCATCTCACCGACCATCGGCACAAATGCCACCGGAACAAGCTGCTCCACATCAAGCTCACCTTTATTCTTAGCAACAAGTGTCAGGGTCTGGAAAAAAACCGTGCTTCCGAGTGGGATTATAAGCCTTCCACCTTCCCTGAGCTGTCTTATCAAGGGCGGCGGGATATGGTTTGCCGAAGCAGTTATAATTATAGCATCAAAGGGGGCGTATTCTTTCCATCCAACGTAGCCATCAGCATATTTAACCTTTACATTCTTGTAACCCAATACCTTGAGTCTCTTTTCAGCCTTGTCTGCGAGGCCTTTCCTGATTTCTATGGTATAAACTTCCTTCACAATCTCAGCAAGAATCGCCGCCTGGTAACCGGAGCCAGTCCCTACCTCCAAAACTCTGTCCGTCGGCTTCAACTTTAGTGCCTCAGTCATAAGAGCAACCACGTAGGGTTGAGATATGGTCTGTCCCTCCCCGATCGGCAGGGGATGGTCTCCATAGGCTTGGTGCCTCAGATGTTCATCGACAAAGAGGTGCCTTGGCACCTTCCCCATCACCGCGAGGACTTTTCCATCCTTTATGCCTCTGCCCTTAATATCCTTTTTTACCATTGCCTGTCGCGTCCTGCCGTATGAGTCTGAGGACTGGTCATGGGCACCTGCTGGGAAAAGAAATAGAAATAAGAGCAAGCAAATGATTTGCATGAAACTATCTTATATTAGTTCCCTTTGAAATACCAGTCGTCTGATTTTCGGGGATATCGCTCTTATTCGGGCCCTGTTTGTAAACTTCTGCTATAATTCCGTAATGGAAATCGTACCTGAACCTGAATGGGAAAAGCTTCTGGAGATACTGAAAAAAAATAAAGGCACCATCCCGCTACTTGGTGCAACCAATTCCGGTAAATCCACCCTAGCCAGATACATGATTAAGAGACTGGTATCAGAAAATATCAGGGTTTCCCTTGTTGACTCAGATATTGGTCAGTCATCACTCGGCCTGCCAGGGACGATCAGCATGAAGGTGTTCCGCAGTCAAAAAGATGTTCAAGATTTCCGATTCGAGCGTATGTACTTTGTGGGCTCTACAAATCCTGCCGCAAAAATCCCTTCAATGATAGAAGGAACAAAAAGTATGGTCGATATCTGCAAGGAGAAATCGGAGATTGTATTTATCGATACAACAGGCCTCATCTGGGGGAAGGCTGGAATGGCATTAAAGATCGGCAAGATCAAGGCCATAAAACCCGGTCATGTCATTGCACTGGAAGCCCGTAACGAACTGGGAAAAATTCTCAATTTGATTGGGGACATTCCTGTTTATCGCATCAGGCCATCACATATGGTAAAGGCGAGAACACGGGCCAGTCGCATTAAATACAGAAAAAAGAGGTTTGACGAATATTTCAATAAAGAGGAGACAGGCGAATTTTTGTTAGGTTTAAAAGATGTGGACTC
>CAYSYZ010000023.1:0-10511 GCA_964435205.1 uncultured Desulfovibrionales bacterium | reverse complement strand
CCCTTTACAGAGGTAAACCCTTGAGCCCAGGCCACAAGGATTTTCAAGCAGGCAGGTTAATCGGTCTGAATCATGACCAAGATACGCTGGCACTGGGGATTGTTACTGGAATCACGCCTTATTCGCTCACCCTCGTATCGCCAATAAAATCCCTCCAGGAGGTTAACCGAGTGGTCTTAGGAGACATGGTAATCCAGGGCAACTTGGTTCAAACTTCAGGCTGTTTGTTTTGCTTCCAGTAAGATCTCTTTAATAGTCCCCACAGGGGCATCAATATTGTACCTTCGCTTGAGTTCGCGACTTATATCCTCCTCGCGATGAATACCCAGGGTCTTTATCCTATCGACAAATCCTACCAGATCCTCCCACAGGGCCCATGGGAATATGACCCATCTCCACTTTATAATCTTTTTTACAAAGTAATCAGGTCTAAGGTTAGAGGTAGTCTTATGGATAAGCACTGCCGTCTTGATTGCCTCCGGCTCGAAACCTTTTAGATACTCCAGTGAAACTCTGAGCGTTTCACCGGTGTCGGTTATATCATCCACCAGCAATACTTTTTTCTCTCTTATATCCGCGCAGAGTGGAAACTTTACCACTGCCTCTCCCATTGGAGTGGCGGCAATCCCCCAGTGTTCGACCTTTATTGTGGCCAAATCCTTTATCAACAAGTAGTCACAAAGGATTCTGGCAGGGACAAAACCACCCCTGCCAATAGCAATTACAATATGGGGCTCATAACCCGAGTCCTTTATGATTCTTGAGAGCCTTTTTGCATCCTTCACCACTCTTAACCAGGATGCGGTCTCACATCTGAAACTAGCCTCGGCCGGTAAGGGCATATCCCACCTCAAGTCCTACTCTTCCAGAGTCTACAATCCATCCAAAACTATCGCCACACTCAGGATAGGCTTACCCTACCTTATATCTTAAGGGTAAAACCACCCTTCCTTTTTAGCATCGATAACGAAAGGCATAATATCTTACATATCACAGCTTATAGGTGTTTTGCATTGTAAAATTGACTCAGTACGCTTAGATTTTTGTAAAAGTGAGAAATAGCAACCTTCACATCTCCGCATGAATTTACCTTGCTAACACAGAAAATCTTTGCTATCCCATAAGCATAAAACAGAACCAGAGGCCAAGATAAAAATGAAACGTATCATACTCGGCACGGCCGGACACATTGATCACGGCAAGACAGCCCTCATCAAAGCCCTTACCGGCATTGACACCGATCGGCTCAAGGAAGAAAAAGAACGCGGCATCACCATAGAGTTGGGATTTGCCCATCTGACCCTGCCTAGCGGCCAGAAGCTGGGCATTGTCGACGTTCCGGGACATGAACGCTTCGTCAAAAACATGGTCGCCGGGGCGAGTGGCATAGATATAGTGGCCTTGGTTATAGCAGCCGATGAAGGGGTCATGCCACAAACCAGAGAGCATCTGGAAATATGCCAGCTTCTTGATATCAAAAATGGTCTTGTAGTGCTGACCAAGAAGGACCTGGTGGATAAAGAATGGCTGGATTTGGTCCAGGAAGACGTGAGCAATTCCCTTAAGGGGACATTCCTGGAGGGGGCACCGATTGTGGCCGTTTCCTCAGTAACCGGTGATGGCGTGCCGGAATTAGTCGAAGCACTAGAATCCCTGGCCACCAAGGTAGTAGAAAAGCCGGCCAGCGGACCCTTCCGTCTGCCTATTGACCGGGTCTTTACCATTAAAGGCTTTGGCACAGTTGTCACCGGAACATCTATCTCAGGCAAAATAGGTACCGGAGATACCGTTACCATCTACCCCCGTGAATTAACAGCTAAGATACGGGGCATAGAAGTACACAACAAGGAGGTACGAGAAGTTACATCAGGACTCCGCACGGCCATCAACCTCCAAGGCATAGAAAAGGAGGTCATTGAGAGGGGAGATGTTCTGGCAACAGCAAATAGTCTGGAAAATTCCTACTTGCTTGATGTTAGCCTTTACTACCTGCCAAGTGCCTCCAAACCCCTCAAAAATGGGGCACGGGTGCGGCTACATACAGGAACCTGCGAGGTTGGGGCAAGGGTAACCCTACTTGACCTTGACACACTAAACGCCGGCGTGAAAACCTATGCCCAACTGAGACTGCTCAAGAAGGTAGCCGTCTTGCCCGGAGACCGCTACGTACTGCGCACCTATTCACCGATGCGTACTATTGGCGGAGGGGAGATATTACATCCTGCCCCGACGCGACACAAACGCTTCCTCGAAGCTACCATCTCTGATTTCAAAACCCTTGAGGAAGGGAGAGCGGAAGACACCATTCTTCTGCATATAAATAAGTCCGGGACATACGGCCTCACCCGGAAGCGGTTAGCTTTTGTTACTGGATCCAATGAACAGGTCCTGGCCAGCACTATTCACAAGCTTACCAAGAGCGGAGATATTTTGCTCTTCAGCCAGGAAAGCCAGTCCTTTGTTGGTTCCAATATCTATGAAGAGGCTAGACAAAATATTCTTGGCATCCTGGAACATTACCATAAGCAGAATCCGCTCCTGTTCGGAATCCCCAAAGAAGAGCTAAAAAGCAAGCTCGCCTCCGGGATGGACAGCAAGTTATTCTCGTATCTCATTACCGACCTTCTACAGTCTAAAAAGCTCATAGCCGAGAAGGAACTTTTACGCCTGCCCGGGCATAAAGTAGATTTGCAGGTGGATGAAAAGGGCTTGAAGGACAAGATCGAAAAAATTTACCTTGAGGCCGGGTTGGAGCCACCATCACGCCGCGTAACCCTGGAACTTCTGGCTAAAGATGGCCCTCAGGCTGCGAAACTAATTGACCTCCTCATTAGAGAAAACACACTGATAAAGGTCAAAGAAGACCTCTATTTCCATCATAAACCCTTAGCTGAACTTAAAGAACGCACTGTGGACTTTTTCAAAAAAAATCAAGATATGACCCCCACTCAGTTTAAAGAGATGACCAATCTGTCTCGCAAGTATATGATCCCGCTTCTGGAATACTTTGATGCGGCGAAAATCACTATTCGAGTCGGCGATAAGCGTATGCTGCGGGAAAAGAAGTAGTTTTTTCTGCATTAAAACGTTGCCAGTCCGCGGACAGCTCCGATGTAAACCTCGTCCTCGCGGCCGTCCCCAAGCGGATGGAAAAGCACCTGAAAATCGGGCGAGACAGACAGGTGATCGTTTACCTGAAAACGATAGTATATCTCAAGATGACTTTCGTCCTTGCTAATATAGGGGTTTATTTTTGTAGTGTTAAGCCCGGATGCCCGTGCATACCTTTCCCATTCACTGCTCAGCGCAGCCACGCCATAGGCTACACCCAAGGAATCTCTCGGCCTGCTCCAAGTCCTCCCGGCAATCTGGCCACCCAGACTCCAGAAGACATTGAATCGGTAATAATCGGCATCCCGGTAACCCAGTCGGGCAAATAGGCTGATATCCTCAGATATCTCCTGGTCAAAACTGAATCCAGCCCCCCACCCCCTCTTATTTTTGCCAGCCTCCGCTGCGTCCGGGTTGTCATCGGCGCTGGTAGCCGTGCGAAGCAGCCAGTCCTGCCACTTATCATGCCGGCTGCTATTTAGCCAAGCATAGAAACGGTAGTTGCCCGGGCATGGAGCCGTGCCGGATAGGCCGATTTCGGTAATGGCAAAGGGATGGCCAGCGATGTTCTCCCATTCGCTGGTGCCGGCAGCACCCAGGCGGAGATACAGATTCTCCCTGACATCATAGTTTAAAATGACACCCGGTGAATTACTGACCCACTCTACAGCCGGATTCCAGATAAAACCGGCGGACATAAACCTGGTGCATTCACAGTGTGCCACCTCATTTCCATCAAAATAGTTCGTAAAGTCCATCTTACCGATGGTGGCCCTCAGCTTTTCACCGAAAAAGCGATGTTCGTACCAGGCCTCATAGATATCGGCGCTTTCGTCATAGACTGTGTCATTTATTCCGGTAAAAGAGTCAACCTCGGTGCCAAGCCCGGTACCACGACCCTGTCTGAACTCCAGCCGCATAGTGCCGTTCGGCATAGATGTAGACGTGAGGCCGAGTTGCAAACGGAGGTTGCCATCGGTCTTGTTAGCAGCGTCGTTTTGGCTATGGTCGCTCCCCTGAGCCACGGCGACAATAGCGCCGTCCAGGGCAATGTTTTTATACCAGCGGTCTTTCTCCTCGATCTCTTCCTTGAGGTGAATACTAACCGTGTCCAGCTGCTTTCCGGCCTCGTGCGCAGCCTTTTCCTGTTCGGCCAGCCTCTTTTCCAGCCTCTCCAGCCTTTCCCGCAGAATACTGATCTCTTCGCGCAAAACGCCGGTTTCAGTGCTCTCAGCTATAGCCATACTCGGCCACAAACACAAAACCATAAGAAAGAAAACACCTACGATCTCAGTCCTCATTAGCCTTCTCCTTATATCTGTGAACTCCAGATTAACAGGAACGGTGCTTTTAACTAAATGGTCCAGTGGTTAGACTTCCCACCAGGGATGTTACACCTTTAAAACCGTGTCTGATCAGGTATTCTTCAATCCCGGAAATAATTTCCAGGGTGGCCCTGGGGTTTACGAAATTGGCCGTCCCCACCTGCACAGCGCACGCACCGGCGATGAGAAATTCGAGGGCATCTGCCGCTGTCATAATACCACCGCATCCGATCGCCGGAATTTTCACGGCGCGGGCCACCTGCCAGACCATACGCAGGGCGACGGGTTTAATTGCGGGGCCGGAAAGGCCGCCAACGACATTATGCAGTTTGGGACGTCTATTCTCTATGTCGATAGCCATGCCGGTGAGGGTATTAATGAGAGAGACAGCGTTGGCTCCAGCCTCTTCCACGGCGCAGGCTATACTCACAATATCCGTCACATTCGGGCTAAGTTTGACAATAACCGGAAGGGTTGTCGCCGCCAGCACGGCCTTGGTAACCCGTTTTGCAGCTCTGTAGTCCGTTCCAAAAACTAGGCCACCTCTCTTCACGTTGGGGCACGAGATGTTTACCTCCAGGGCAGCTATTCCCTCGGCAGTGCTCAGCTTTTCAGCTAGTTTTTGATATTCTTTTATATCTTCACCTAAAATGTTTACGATAACCGGCACCGAAAATTTCCGTAAAAATGGTAGCTTGTCGGCAATAAATCTTTCCACACCAACATTTTGTAAACCTATAGAGTTCAGTAATCCGCATGCAGTCTCCACGACACGTGGCGACCGATTACCGGCACGGGGCTCGAGCGAAATACCCTTTACGATTACGCCGCCAAGGCGATTAAGATCAACCAAGTCGGCATATTCCTCGCCATAGCCAAAAGTGCCTGAAGCAGTAAGGACGGGATTTGGCAACAAAAGGGGGCCAATCTTGACAGACAGATCAGGCCTTGATCTTTTCATCTCCAGGCCACCCCCTTTGCTTCAAAGACGGGCCCTTCTTTGCAGACCCGGATCAAGCTTCCATCTTTCATCTCGGCTACGCAGCCCAAACACGCGCCAACTCCGCAGGCCATAAAGTTCTCTAAGGATACCTGGCAGGAAAGACCGCGTCCTATTGCGAGATCAGCCACAGCACGGAGCATAGGATATGGGCCACAGGTGTAAAGAACTGGCCTTGAGTTTACAATTCTCTTTGTAATTAAGTCTGTGACAAGCCCTCTCTTACCCCTTGAACCATCTTCAGTAGCCACTTGGACTCGAAGTCCCATACTCCTTAACTCTTCTACACAAAATGTGTCGGCCTCGTTTCGACCACCGATGAGCACGGAGGTTTCGCCTCCGGCCCCTTTTCGGCTAATAAACTGAGCCAGGGCAAATAGCGGAGCGATACCCATACCGCCAGCTACAAGAACAGCCCGAGACTCCTCTTGCCAGGCAAATCCGCGCCCAAGGGGACCTACTATATCCAGACTCTCGCCTTTTATTACATTCGCAAGGAGATTTGTTCCTTTGCCTATTACGCGGTAGAGGATAAGCACCGTCTTGGAATCGTAGACTGCATGTATGGAAAAAGGGCGACGAAGTAGCGGATCCAGGGTCTGTCCGACACGCACCATAACGAACTGACCGGGTTTTGCTGCCTTAGCGATGGTCGGCACTTCTATGTGCAGTCTGTAGACGCCTGGCACAATGGCCGTGTTTTCTAAAACCCGAGCACCAACTTGGTTCATTTTTTTAGTCTCAGCATCACTAGTTGATACCACCTTTGGATAAAGCTATTACCGTGCCAAAGCGACCCGTAACCTTTTCCGCACGATAGGAAAAAAAATCGTCCTGCCGGCATCTGGTGCATATTCCAGCCAGTTCAATATGCTCCAGTAAAATTCCAGAGGCGAGCAACTGATCACGGCTTATGGCCCAAAGGTCAAAATGACCCGGCGTTACTTCATACTGCCAAAATGAGGGGGGAAACTGTCGCCGGAAATTATCAAATTCGGCGCAACACGGGCCGAGGGAAGGACCAATACAGGACAGCATGTCTTGTGGGGTGCAACCGAAAACGCTTACCATGGCACCAACAGCATCACCGATGATGTTCGCGACGTTGCCCCGCCAACCACAATGTACGTTGCCAATGACTTTGCGCTTCATGTCATAAAGAATTATGGCCTGACAATCAGCCTGCTTTATCAGCAGAGCAACATCAGGAATATTCGTAAGCAAGGCATCAAATCCTTGCGGTTCGTCTTCACTTAAAGGCGCATGGTCTATGATTTTGACTCTATTCCTATGTACTTGATGTGCAGAAACCAGGTGGGCGGCGCCGACTATTGCCTTTATCTTCGCCCTGTTCCTGCGGACCAGGATTTCATGGTCTCCCGTGTGATAACTAACATTTAAGCTCTGAAAGGGGGCCAGACTTTCTCCTCCGCGGCGGGTAAACACACCATGGCTGATCTCAGAAAATTCCTTTAGGATGTCAAACTTGTAAAACTCCACTGTACCACTTCCAAGCTTTTCCATACCGTTGCTCCGACGCCGTTTATACTTTTATTCACAGAGACTGTCAAGCAAACCTGTCCACGAAGAATTATTGACAAGCACCGGAGATAGATATAAGTAGCTAGTATCATATAAATTGAAGAGGGAGGGAAAATGAAGATCTCGAATATCTTGGTAGCTGTAGACTTCTCTGACTGTTCGGTATCCGCATTCAAGTACGCTTTGGATTTAGCTGCCCTCTTCTCGGCCAAGGCAACCTTACTGAATGTAGTTGACATTCGTCATATCGAACGCGTCGCCGAATTCACAAACCAGCCCTTAAAGGAAGTTCAGGAAAAGATGATGCATGATGCAAAAGCCACGCTGGAAAACTTCATCAAGGGGTGGAATAACACGAAGGTGACCTGCATCTCAAAAGTGGTAGCAGGTACTCCGTTTCATGAAATTGCCCTTGAGGCCAGGAAGGGGAAGGCCGACCTGATAGTCATGGGAGGATACGGCCAACGTGGTAAAGGTGGGCAAATTGACGAAATATTCTTCGGTAGCACAGCAGAAAAAGTAGTGCGCCTTTTGCCGTGTCCAGTTCTATGCGTTCCGCTGCCAGTCTAAAAGGTTAGATAGATTTTTTGAGACGGCTAAGCACATGGCTTTGCCGCAGGCCGGTTAAGTCATCTGTGATTCAGCTTCTGATTGTGGCTCCGATTCAGGTGCTGATATCTTCTTTTCCTTGGACGCTTTCTTGGGAGCGATCTCCAATACCTTTTCCTTGTCCTCCATGTCCCGTACTATCTGACACTTGCCCTGCAAAACACCTCTCTCTAAGACTATGAGACGCGCTGTCTTTATATCTCCTTGTACGTTACCTTTATCGTGAATTTCGAGACGGTCCGTAGCTTCGACCTTACCTTGGACAGCGCCATTAACTACAATACTCCTGGCCCTGAGATTACCTTTTATTACAGACGTCTCTCCGATAACAATAGAATCTGCATTGATGTTCCCTTCCCATTGACCATCGATACGTACTAAGCCACTGGTGTTAATGTCCCCAACTCCATCCATATTATTCCCTAAATAGGAGCCACTCTTACCCTCATTCTTGATAAACTTTTTAAGGAACATTTCTAACCTCCCTTTTTTGCCAAATAAGCAGCCGGATTAACAGGCCTTTTCTTTTTCCACACCTCATAGTGTACATGGGGACCCGTCGTTACACCTGTCTCACCAACATAGGCAATGATCTGCCCACGTCGGACAAGGTCGCCGCGCTGGACCAGATTCTTCTTCGTATGCCCATAGACGGTAGTGAAATCATGACCATGCTCCAGTACAACGAAATTACCCAACTTAGAGTGATGCCCCTCCAAAGCGACTACTCCGTGCGCAGTGGCATAAATCGGAGTTCCCGCTGAGTTGGCAATGTCTATCCCGGTATGAAATTCGTGTTTCCCAGAGATTGGATCGTTGCGATAGCCGAAATCAGAAGACATATATCCATTAGCTGGATAGCCCATGGGTGTCGCTTTATATAAGTCTTTCTGATTTTCGACATAATTCGCTATCTTCTCATATTTATCAATCTGCACTTTTACCTTGTCTCTTAATTCTATAAAGCTTAAATATATATCCTCTTCTTTCAGGTCTGCGATATCGTTGTGGACCAACCTTGATAGGCCTGCATTGTCAGCTGAATTCAGGCCACCGCTGCCTTTGTTTTGGCCACCGGCAATGATAGAATCTCGGTCACCTATTTCAAGCATGCTCATCAAGGATCGTTCCAGTTCACTAACCTTCTGTACAAGGTTATTAATACGGTTAACCTCGGCCTTAACGTATGCAGTTTTAGTTTTCAATTGTTTATTACAGTAGGTCAGGTACCTGTAGTATAAGTAACCGGAATTTACATATAAAGACCATCCCAAACAAACAAGCAGGA
Source organism: uncultured Desulfovibrionales bacterium (assembly GCA_964435205.1). Classification (GTDB taxonomy): domain Bacteria; phylum Desulfobacterota; class QYQD01; order QYQD01; family QYQD01; genus CAYSYZ01. The sequence continues at coordinate 1,636 of CAYSYZ010000023.1, read as the reverse complement.
TTAGGACAATAGACAGCAAAGATGGAAGATACAGATGAAACTGGAATGGCCGCAAGCTGCTGTGTGGCAAGAAAATTAGGGTAACCTTGTGGGAAAGTTTCTTCTTCCATTCCTTAATCTTCATAGCCAATGCCCAGTATCCAGCGTTTCTGCGTTACTTTTCGGTATTAATAATTTAAAACTTAAATACGGAGGTGATTCATGTAGGAGGTGGCATAAGATATCAGCACAAAACAAATGATAAGTCAAATAAAAATTGGGACCCAAATCCACCACCTACTTTGTAGGTTTCTGGTTTGTTACCCCCTGGAGAGCCGTTTCAGGGATAGTTATTACGGTAGGGCAAGAAAGGTGAATTCTACTTCCGTCTTATTGATCCAGTCTTTATCTATCAAATAGGTGAGATTCGAGATGACCTGCTGCTGTTTGAGACCGTACCTATTCTTTAATCCTTTCTTAACATCGCTGATTTTCGCCGCAGAGCCCTTCTTTCCATACTGGCTAGTAGCATTACCATTGCGGTCATAGAACCGATGCAAGATTCGTTGCCGGATTTTATCGTTTGGGTTTATCCTTTATCCTTTCGTTTACACGCATAACGCCCGGCCTAACCCGACGTTGACCCGCGTCCGCGCGGGGCAACGGTAGGGTTCAGGCCGTTGTTCGGTGCTGTCATTTCCAGATTCCCTCGGTCAGAAGCACCTCTCTAGGGTTCAGTTCACGCGTGCTGTCTTTGGAGACACGCGAGAGACCGAGCTTTTTCGCTTCCTTCTTGAATCGTTCCCACGACAGGCTTTCGCAGACTTCCGGTTCCGAAACGTAGAACCGTGTCCAGTGGGCGACGTCCTGTCGGTACACGATGGGACAAGGAGCAAAGACCGTCACCCGTTTCCCTGACAGGGACTTCCAAATCTGGATCACCATGTCACCCGGTCGGGCGTTAGCCCGGAACCGGGCCTTGCCCGTCCATCGGATCCAGGAGATAGTGGCGTCCTTGTCGGCAACCAAGGAGGATGCCTTCGTCTCGGCCTTCTCCACAAACGGTTGTTCCTTCGGGAAGCTGTCCTCGGCCAGTTGGCGGACCGAGATAAGCCAGACCTTGTTTCCGAGGCGCGCTGCCTGTCCTTTGCGCTTCGGACCCCGTCTTGCCGGTCGGACTTTGATCTTCAGAATCCGTCGGAGGAAATCGTCCCCAATTTCCTCCGACGTTTCCCGCAATGCGTGGATAAAAGCCGTCGTCTGTGCAACCACCTGCTTCCTGTCAGACACGAGAGCCAGTTCTGTCAAGTCTTGCGCGGAAGCGGCGGAGAGATTGCACGAGCCGACGAGTGCATGACGCCCTAAGACAGCGGCCTTGGCGTGAAGATCCGGACGGGAACGGAGTTCGACGCCCTTCTGGCGGAGCGAGAGCAGTAGGCGTGCGGATGTTTCTCCGGTCTTGATTGCCTTGTCGGATGCGTCGCAGACGAGAACGTCATTACGGCGGAATCCGATCTTGCCATCCGTGGACACGTATGCGACCGCGACAAGGCGGCGCTTCGCCCCCTTTGCGTAGGATCGCGCCTGTTTCCAGATGTCTCCCGTTAGGATTGTGTCCATCTTCTCCTCTCACCGAATGCGGGGCTGAGCCGCCGCG
>CAYSYZ010000022.1:12414-20886 GCA_964435205.1 uncultured Desulfovibrionales bacterium | reverse complement strand
AGGCGGACCAAAGGCGGACGGGGAATGCGCTCGCTATGCATGTTCAATCCCTGTATATCAGGCGATCCTTAATTATCTCACCTAAGTTCGTTACACATTCCTTGATCCTACCAAGGCAAATCCGATACTCCCTTAGGCTACACCCGTAAGGATCAGGTATCATATCCTGGTTAGTCTGATCATTTAGTGCAAACCTGGCCAGATTAAAGGTCCTATCCTTTGCCCAAAAATCAATGGACAGAACATATTCGATATGCAGAGGTTCCATAGCAAATATCATATCGGCCTGCTCAACCATATCCCTGGTTAGTTTTTTTGCCCGATGGCTACTCAAGTCCAGTCCTGCCTCTTTAGATGCCAAAACGCTATTTTCCGTAGCCAGATTGCCCTCTCTGGCGTGGGTCCCGGCGGAAAAGATCCAAAGGTCAGCCTGCAAGGGCACTACTTTTCTAAAAACGGCCTCAGCCATGGGACTGCGGCAAATATTTCCGGTACACAGAAACGTAACGTTTTTAATTATCGGAGGGATTGTCGTAAGATCCATCTTAAAGTCTACCTGCCCGGGCATGATCTTTCCAGGACAATTTCGATTACTTATACTATCATACTTCGTCTTTTACAGAGCAAAAGTACCATATCTTCTGGAATCTTTCCACTTTACTACCCCTGGACTGAATAAAAACCCTGAAGCATAAATCATTGCCACCATCCGGTAAATTTTGATAAAAGGAATTAAGTACGAATAAACTGTATATGGTGCGCGCCTTACGTTACTATAATCAAAGGAAATCCCGCAATGAAGAAAAAGATTAAATATATCGTGGCTGCTGGAATAGTTCTATTGACTATTGCAATCCTGTGGCTGATGATCCCTCATTTTTTGAGAAAGGCACCGGAGGGCCTCATTTTTGCCAGTGGGCGGGTAGAAGGTGACGAAATCGTTATCTCGCCCAAGGTCTCCGGACAGATTCTGGAATTAAAGGCCGATGAGGGAGATCAGGTTAAAAAGGAGCAAATTCTGGTCAGGATATCCTCGGACCAGATCATGGCCCGGTTAAATGCGGCCAAAGCAGAAGCCGAACAGGCCGAACAGCAGAAACATCTGGCACGTGTGGATATAGGCTTTACAGACCGCCAGACTGCGGCCCAGATTGAGGAAACCAGGGCCGCACTGGGTGCCGCTGAGGCCAGGCTGACCGATGAGAAATCTACATACGCAAAAGCAGCCAGGGAATATGAAAGATACCAGGCCCTTTATGCAGAAAATGCTATCTCGAAACAGAGGCTTGACGAGGCTGAAGCAGCTTATTTTTCAGCCCGGGCTAAAGTAGAAGAAGCTCAGAAAAATCTGGAGAGGGAAAGAAAAGGTCTCGACCTGGCCAGAATCAGCCGTGATGCTGTGGACCTGAAGAGAAAGCAGCTTCTTACCGCTGAGGCGAATTACCGGGCATCCATAGCCCGTGTCAAAGAGGCCGAAGCCAATCTCCGCGACACCTACCTTTATGCGCCTTGTGACGGGACCATTCTGGCTCGCACGGTAGAGCCTGGAGAGGTCGTGCAGGCAGGCGCTACCCTGATGGTCATGGTCGATTTAAACAAGCTTCACGTCAAAGTTTATATACCGGAGCCCGATATTGGCAAGATCAGACTGGGTAATGAGGCCAGGCTATACGTGGATGCCTTCCCGGAGCGCCCATTTAAAGCCAGGCTTATTAGGGTAAGCCAGCAGGCCGAGTTCACCCCCAAAAATGTCGAAACGAAGGAAGAGCGCGTAAAGCTTGTTTTTGAGGTGAAGCTCGCTATTGAAAACCCCGAAGGGCACCTCAAGCCGGGAATGCCCGGCGATGTGGTAATCCGGTGGAAGGAAGCCGCCAAATGGGTAAGGCCCCGCTGAACATCGAGGACCCGGTCATTGAGGTAGAAAACCTGGTCAAAGCGTATAAGAAGGGCCCCCTGGCTGTACAGGGAGTCTCCTTCTCCGTTGGTAAAGGTGAGGTTTTCGGCCTCATTGGCCCCGACGGCGCGGGCAAAACCAGCATCATACAGATACTGGCCGGGGTCCTCTCGGCAAGTGGCGGCAGGGTGTTAGTTGCCGGAACGAATCCCATTTCCGACCCCGAAGGCGTTAAAGAGATCATCGGGTACATGCCTCAGGGAATCGGTCTTAATCTCTATGACAGCCTCTCTGTGCAAGAAAATATTGAATATTTCAGAGACCTCCGCAGCGTTCCAGCCGGGATTTTCCAGCAGAATCGTGATGAACTACTCGCGATGACGCGCCTTGGCCCCTTCATCGGAAGGCAGGCCCGCCACCTTTCAGGAGGTATGCGGCAGAAACTGGCGCTCATCTGCACCCTCATCCATCTGCCTGACGTTATACTTCTTGATGAGCCGACCACCGGCGTGGATCCCTTGTCACGGCGGGACTTCTGGCAAATAATGCACCGTCTGGTGCAGCAGCGCCAGGTTACCGTGCTCCTCAGTACGTCCTATATGGATGAAGCCGAACGCTGCCACCGGGTGGCGCTTATGCACGAAGGTCGCGTCATAGACCATGGAACTCCCGATCACATCAGGTCTAAGCTGACCGGGCGATTCCTAAAAGTTATGGCCCGGCCGCAACAAAAGGCAGTAAGAGCACTTAAATCCTGGAGTGAGACCCTGTCATCTGAGGTCTTCGGCAAAGAAATCCGTCTCCGGCTTAAGGCTGAAAAGGAAGCGCTCCTGTCTTACCTCTCAGAAAAGGCCATCGAAGTCGATCATATTGCGCCTTACGAAGCGGGACTGGAGGATGTTTTTATTCAGCTTATCACTAAGAAATCAGGACAAAACGATATCGCCTTACCCCTAACCGAAGATGCCGACCCATCTGAAGAAATAGTAATCAAATGTGATTCTGTGACCCGCCTTTTCGACTCGTTTTTGGCCGTAGACAGCGTTAATCTCCGTGTAACCAGGGGAGAGGTGTGCGGTCTCCTCGGTCCCAATGGTGCCGGCAAAACTACCCTTATAAAGATGATGTGCGGGCTGCTTGAGCCAAGTGAAGGTTCCGTAGAGGTAGCAGGTTTTGATGTACTGGCTCAGCGCCGTCAGGTCTGGGGAAACGTGGGCTACATGTCCCAGCGTTTTGCCCTTTACCGTGACCTGACTGTCTTCGAAAATATGAAACTTTACGCTTCTCTCTATGGTGTTCATGGAAAGGACTTTAAAAAAGTTATGGAGCCGCTCGGACTCTCGGATTTCAAGGATCGGCTTGCCCGTGACCTGCCGCTGGGAGTTCGCCAGCGACTGTCTCTTGCCTGTGCCCTGCTTCATGAGCCACCGGTATTATTTCTCGACGAACCGACTTCAGGTGTTGACCCCGTAGCCCGGCGCGCCTTCTGGGATATAATCTACAGCCTTTCCAGAGAATCAGGGGTTACAGTAATTGTATCAACTCATTATATGGATGAGGCAGAACACTGTGACCGACTCGGGCTAATGCACCAGGGTCGGCTTATTACCATTGATACACCCGGTAACCTGAAAGGCAGCTCGGAAAAACGTTCGGGCAGTCTCATAGCAGTCAGAACCTCTAATTTTCGCCAGGCATTTGACTTAATAACCAGTACATTTCCAAGGGCGACGCTTTATGGAAGTCGTATCCACCTGCGGACACCGGACCCCGAATCTGATAAAATAAGAGCAGTTAATCTCCTGAAAAATGCCGGACTACCTGATGTGGAGGTCACCCAGGAGCCACTTTCCATGGAAGAGACCTTCGTTGATCACATAGAGGCTGCGGAAGAAGCCCATGTATAGCCGTTTATACGCAATCGTCCGCAAGGAAACCAGGGAAATCCTCAGAGATCCTGTCTACTTGGGCCTCGCATTTGTGGTACCCCTCGCCCTACAGCTCCTGTTTGGATATGGACTGACCATGGATGTCAAAAATCTGCCCGTTCTTTTTCATGACCAGGACCGATCTGCATTGAGCCGGGAATACCGCAATGCTTTTCTAAATTCGGAATACTTTCGCCTCATCGGCCTGGCCGAGAACCCGAGAGAAATAGACTACATGCTACGTTCTGGCAAGGCCCGTGTGATAATCGAAATCCCTCCTGATTTTTCCCGGAGATTGTACGAGGGCCGTCCGGCACCGGTGCAGATAGTGGTAGACGGTTCTTTCCCTTCGCGAGCCGAAGTGATTAAAGGTTATGTGGCAGCAATAAATGCCCAATTTAGCGAGAAGATGGTTTCCAGCTATCTGGCCCTAAAGGGTCAGCCGGTAACCACCTTCTTTCCAACCTCTGTGGAAGGAAGGGCGTGGTATAACCCGTCTTTGGAGAGCAAAAACTTTGTAATCCCTGGCCTTCTGGTAACCACCCTTATGTTTTATCCCGCCCTCCTTGCCGCCCTGGTAGTGGTGCGGGAAAAAGAATCCGGTACCATCTTTAATTTGTACTGCTCGCCGGCACGCCCCTGGGAGGTTGTAGTGGCCAAGGCTACTCCTTACATAGGAGTGGCCTTTATAAATTACGTCATTGTCTTCCTGATGAGCGTGATATTGTTTGATGTTCGATTTATCGGAAGTTTTGCCCTGCTTACAACAGGAGCATTTCTCTACATTACGTGTACCATCGGAGTAGGACTCTGCGTATCAATTATTTCCCGTACACAGATCGCAGCTATGCTTATTGTATTCCTAACCACCATGATTCCTGCTTTTCTATTTTCCGGCTTTTTTACCCCTATCACCAGCCAGGAAATTACCGGGCAGATTATAAGCCGCCTCGTGCCCGCCAGCTATTTTATGGGCATGGCCCGGGGCGTCTATCTCAAGGGGCTGGGCTTTTCCTATTATCTTTGGGACCTGGCAACCCTTACGCTGTACGCAGCTGTTGTGTACAGCCTCGCCATATCCCTGTTTAAGAAGAAGGTGGGTTAGAAAATGTGGGAGCGGGTCTTAGCCCTCATAGGGAAGGAATTTGCCCAGCTCCGCCGCGACAAAGCCCTCCTTCTTATCCTGATCTGGGCTTTTACCGGCGCTATCTATACGGCCGGTCACGGCATGTCCATGGAGGTGAAAAACTATCCCACCGTCATATATGACCTCAGTAAAAGCCCCGCCAGCCGAAACCTTATCACCCGTTTTCGGCCGCCATATTTTAAGATATTGTCTTACCTTACTCGCGAAAAGGAAATCACGGAATGGCTTGATGCCGGGAAGGCCTCCATGGCAATCGTCATTCCGCCCGATTTCCAACGCAAGATCGCCGGTGGCGAGCAGGCAAAAATCCAGGTTATTACGGACGGGACTATCTCCATGTCCGCCACCATCGGCATTGCTTATGTGGCTCAGATTACCAGCACCTATTCTCTCGAGCTGTTGGAAAGGCAGGGGCAATCCACGCGGTCAGCTTTTAAGAATCTGCCGGTGATTGATGAGCGCCTGCGGGTTGAATTCAACCCTAATGTCCTGAGTTCATGGTTTACCAGCCTGCTGGAACTCCTCCATGTGTTCACCACGGTTTCGCTTTTACTGACTGCCGCAGCCATGATAAGGGAAAAGGAATATGGAACCCTGGAGCAGCTCCTGGTAAGCCCTGCGCGGCCACAGGAGATATTTCTGGCAAAAATCCTGCCGACATTGATAGTAGTTTTGTCGCTTTCACTCGTAAGCATCTTTGGTGTGCTGAAACCAATTTTCGGCGTCCCTATACGGGGCAGTCTGGTTTTTTTTTACAGCGTGACCGCCATTTATGTTTTTACCATGGCCAGCCTGGGTATTGCCATCGCCATGGTGGCTCGAAACCTGGCCCAGGCAATGATGATAATGCTGCTTGTCCTGGCACCGATGATCTTTCTCTCCGGAGCATGGACTCCGCCTGAGGCTATGTCGCCGTGGATGCGCTGGGTCAGCCTGATATCACCCATGAGATATTTCATCGACTTCGGCTACAGCGTATTGTTTAAGGGTAACGGGCTTGCCTATGTATGGCATGATATCGTAGGAATGACAGTCCTGGGAGCATTACTTTTCGCTTTTTCCCGGTGGTGGTTTGGAAGAACAATATCCAAATAAAAATCACAGATTTTTATTTTTACTATTTTTTCTGGTGTAAAAGATTATTATAATAGCCGGATGAAATCGGACAACGACCATCGGCATGAGGGGGAGGAAACTTTAATGAAATTATTTTTGACCATGTTCGTCAGCTCTCTTCTACTTCTCGTCTCGACAGACAACGGCCGGGCGCAAGAGACGCCTACCGCCCTAACGCTACAAGACTGTATAAATACGGCCATAGAAAAAAATCCCTCCCTCTTATCAGCTAAAGAAACGGTCAAAGGTACCATTTATCAAAAAGAAGCCACTTTCACCGACTTCCTTCCCAGGATGGAAACCGGCTATGATTATAATCATTATCACCGCATTCCAACCTCGGTGATAAACGGCGCACACGTACAGCGAGGCTCACATGATCAATATGGCTTTTCGCTTTCCTTAAAACAACCCGTCTTCGCTGGCGGGTCCACCTATTATACATACCAGATGGCTAAACTGGGTGTGGATGTATCCAAGGTTAATTACGCACGGCTTAAACAGGATCTGATTTTGCAGGTTAAAGAGACATATTATAATATCCTCAGGGCTGAAAAAATTAAACTAGAGGCTGAACAGTCTGTAAAACGACTCACCGCGCACCTGAGGAACGCCCAGGCATTTTTCGAGGTAGGCCTTATTGCAAAAAATGAGGTACTCCAGTCCGAGGTAGAACTCGCCCAGTCCAGGCAGGACTTGGTACGTGCCGAACAATCCCTGAAATTAGCCGTATCCCAGATGAACATTCTTATCAAGAACGACATAGACAAACCCCTGACCCTGGTAGACACACTGAGCTACCAGCCTTACGATTTAAAATTCAAGGAGGGTCTGCAAAAGGCCTATGAACAAAGGCCAGAAATAAGGGAAGGCCGTCTGGCTATAGCGAAGGCTGAAAAATCTATTGGGCTGGCTAGAAGCCAGTATTATCCAAGTATAGACGTATCCCTCAGCTATATCAAAGAAGGAGACTCTGCAGATCTTCATGCCAACCCATACGGTTTGAATGAAAACGCGACTGCTTTCGCAACCCTTAGCTGGACTTTTTGGCAGTGGGGAAAGACAAAAAAGCTGGTTGCGGAAAGCCATACAAAACTGAACGAGTCCCGGCACGCCCTTGTGCAGATCACGGACTCAGTTTCACTGGAGGTCAGACAGGCTTTTCTGGACCTGGAAGAAGCTGAAAAAAATATATCTGTGGCCGAGACTGCCATAGCGCAAGCGGAAGAAAATTATCGCATAAATGTAGAAAAATACAAGGTCCAGGTAGCCACCTCAACCGATGTTCTTGATGCCCAGACTCTGCTAACGCAGGCCAAAACAAACTACTATAACACCCTTAGCCAGTATAACATCGCCAGAGCCCGAGTAGCGCGGGCTATCGGCGAGCAAGGCAGCTAAAAGTGTCTCTGCCTCACGAAAGATATTGACACTACGGAATTTTTCTGCCATCGTCGCCCTAAAGTAAAATACCCTTTTAACCCGATAAGAAACCAATAAAAATCTTATTACATTTTCATCTACTACTAAGGAGGGAACAATGGATCTTTTTGACAAAATTAAAACGGATCTGAAAAAGGGTGTTAAAGAAGCTATGGATGTGTTCAAGGAGGGAACCATCGTGGTATCGCAAAAGGTCGGTGAACTGAGCGCAGAGGGCAAACGACAATATAAGATTTTTGATTTAAAGGCAAAGATTCAAAACCAAATGGCGGTGCTTGGTGGTGCCACATATGAAGCCCTAACCAGCAAGAAAAGTCCGGCGGCAGATAGCAAAGTGAAAAGCACCATGGCAAAAATTAAGAAGCTAGAAGGACAATTAGGTAAGCTTGAAGAAAAGAAAGAGACAAAGGCCGTTTCTAAGAAGAAGCCGGCAGCTAAGGCAAAAGTAGCCCCCAAGAAAAGTGCGCCACCAGCGGTGAAGAAAGTATCTGAGAAGCCTGTTAAGAAATCTTCAACCACTAAGAAATCCCCGGCTAAGACGGGGAAAAAATAGGCCCCTTTATAATACAAAGAAAAAACTAATTAGCAGGTTATAAAAACAGCGGCTTTGTCTTGCCGAGCTTGATGCCCGGCTTAAGAGCCGCTGTTTTTGTTAGGTTGCCATCTCATGTGGTCGGAAGTGCGAGATAAACAGATCCTTGGTTGGGCAATGTACGATTTTGCCAACTCCGCTTTTGCTACAACCATCCTGGCTGTAATCTTTAACCAGTATTTTGCCCTGGAGGTTGCTGGTGGAGAGAAAGGAATCTTCATAGCTGGACTGCACATACACGGAGCAACTTTCTTCACTATTATCGTTTCCCTAAGCATGGCTATTTCGGCCACAACTGCCCCCATCCTGGGAGCGATAGAGACCTTGTCCACTTATTGTTGCATAGATTATA
>CAYSYZ010000022.1:0-12404 GCA_964435205.1 uncultured Desulfovibrionales bacterium | reverse complement strand
CATCCTGGGAGCGATAGCCGATTTTTCGCATCGTAAAAAGAATTTCTTGGCCGGGTTTTGCTATACGGGCATTATTTTCACCGCTCTCCTCTATTTTGTTCACCCCGGCGATGTCTGGTGGGGAGCTTTCTTTTTCGTTATGGCCAACATCGGGTTCTCTGGCGGTAACGCCTTTTACAACGCCTTTCTACCACAGATAAGCACGTCCACTAATGTCGGTCGCGTTTCCGGCTTAGGATGGGCCCTTGGTTACATAGGAGGGGCCGCATTGTTGGCGCTAAACCTCCTCATGTTAAACGGCCTCCGCATACCCCTGTTAGGCCGTATGACGTTTACCGTACAGGACTGTTTTTTTTCTGTAGCCATGTGGTGGGCCCTATTTTCACTGCCCACCTTCTTGTGGCTACGGGAAAAAAGAATACTTAGAAAAGAGGTTGGGAAAAGAAGCTACTTAGCGATAGGCCTATCCAGGGTGAAACAGACACTTTCCCAGATCAAAAAGTTCCGTCAATTGTGTTTTTTTCTCATTGCCTTTCTCTTCTATAACGACGGCATAGAAACCGTAGTGGTTATGACCTCTGTCTTTGCGGCTGATGTTATAGGCATGAAAACAAAAGAGATAATTCTGCTATTTCTTTTTATCCAGGCGGTAGCCTTCGTTGGCGCTATTTTTTTTGGCTATGTCAGTGATCGGTTAGGATGTAAACAGACGATCCTCTGGACGCTGCTCATTTGGATCATAACCATAATCTGGGCTTTTTTTCTTGGCTGGCTACTGGAACCACAACGTGAATTCTGGATCATCTGCTTTCTGGCCGGACTGGTGCTGGGAGGCAGCCAGGCGGCTTCTCGGGCCTTGCAAGGCATTCTTACGCCGGTTTCTCACGCAGCCGAATTCTTTGGCTTCTTTGCCATATCTGGCCGTTTTGCTGCTATTTTCGGCCCCCTCTCCTATGGCCTACTGATCTTCCTTACCGACAGCCTGCGTTGGGGAATACTGTCCGTAGCAGTTTTCTTTATAATCGGGGCCTTGATACTGTTAAAAGTTGACGAAAAGGCGGGGATAACTGAACGAGCTGCCTACGAAGAACAATCAGCTTCTAATATGCGAATGACGTCCTGAAAGCTATCCACATGATGCGCCGCCAGCAAGGGCTTATTTTTGTATGCTATTAGACGAACGCCAGCCGCCTCAGATGCTTTCCGGTCCACCTCTGAATCGCCAAGATAAATAACCTCCTGGGGCCGGGCATTAAATCTCTCCATTATCTTCAATAACGATTCCGGGTGCGGCTTGGGATTCGCAACATCAAGCGCAGTAACCACCGTGTCGAAATAATTCCTGAGCTCAAAAAGTTCCAGGAGACCGTCCATAGTTGTAGTGCGATTAGTAGAAATAGCCAGGTCATAACGAGGCCGCAGGTAATCCAGAAACTCCTTCAGGCCCGGTTCCATGACCATAAGAGGAAGAAATTGCGTATAATCCGTATTAAGACGATAATGCTGTGCTTTTTCTGTCTCCTCCCTGCCTCGAAATAGGTACGCTATGGACTCACCGGCCGTGTGCATATGTACATAGAATAGTTCCTCTTCGGACATTTCTCTATGTCCAAAGGCTGCCAACATGTGGTTGTAAAACGCCCGATTGGCCTCCCTGGAATCGAACATAACCCCGTCACAGTCAAACACCACTACTTTAATCATTACCTCACCCTTGCCTCATCCTTCAGATTGCATCAAACCCACTATAGTAACTCACGGGCCAAGTCCCTAGGCTTGCTAAAAGCAGTGAATTGTCCTAAAATATTTATCCTTACGAATAATAGCCATAAAACTGTTATTTATTCAAGCACTATGAGGAGAACCGATGGAGATCAAAACCGATTTTCTAGTTATCGGCAGTGGTATCGCTGGTCTCAGCTTCGCCTTGAAAGTAGCGCCTTACGGTGAGGTAATAGTAATTACCAAAAAGTCCATGATGGATACCAGTACAAATCTCGCCCAGGGAGGAATTGCCGCGGTATTAGGCCCGGATGACAGCTTTGACCTACATATTGCAGACACCTTACGCTCGGGAGATGGACTATCGCATCCCGAGGTGGTGAAGATAGTGGTAGAGCAGGCCCCGGAAAGGATTAAGGAGTTAGTAGATATCGGGGTACAATTTACCCGCCCGCGTGACCAAAGGCACTTTGACCTTGGCAAAGAAGGTGGTCACTCCCGCCGCCGCATTGCCCATGCCCAAGATCTAACCGGACAAGAGATTGAGCGAGCCCTTATAGCCAAAAGCAGAGAAAACCCGCGGATCAAAGTCCTGGAAAATCACATTGCTATCGACCTCTTAACCAAAGGTAAGCTATCAAAAAAGAAAGACGAAGAAAACCAAGAAACGTGTTTTGGGGCTTATGTTCTGAACGCCGATACGGGATCGATTCATACCATCCGGGCTGTAATCACCCTTCTTTGTACGGGGGGAGCAGGAAAGGTCTATCTCTACACCAGCAACCCTGACATTGCCACCGGTGATGGTGTTGCCATGGCCTACCGAGCCGGAGCAAAAATAGCCAATATGGAATTTGTACAATTCCACCCCACCTGTCTTTATCACCCCAAAGCCAAAAACTTTCTGATATCCGAGGCCGTACGTGGTGAAGGAGGCGTACTTATCGATAAAAATGGCAAGGCCTTTATGGAAAAATATGACCCTTTGAAAGATCTGGCCTTACGTGACGCAGTCGCCCGGGCCATAGATGCCGAGCTGAAGAAAAGCGGTAACGAATGTGTTTATCTAGACATCAGCCATCGCCCGGCAGATTTCATTAAGAAGCGCTTTCCCAATATCTATCAAAAATGTCTCTCATTGGGCATTGATATCACCAGAAAGCCCATACCAGTGGTCCCAGCCGCCCACTACATGTGCGGAGGGATATTAACTGACACCTGCGGCCGTACCAATATTCGCAGGCTCTACGCCCTAGGTGAGACTGCCTGCACCGGACTCCATGGAGCAAATCGCCTGGCTTCTAATTCTCTTCTGGAAGCAATCGTATTTGCACATCAGGCCTTCCTTTCATCCAGCGAAGAAATAAAGCATAAATCTTCCTACAGCCACCCTCCTATTCCTGCCTGGGACCCGGGGGGAGCCGTGGACATGCAGGAATCAGTTCTTATCTCTCATAACTGGAATGAGATCCGCCGTCTCATGTGGAACTATGTAGGCATTGTACGAACAGATAAGCGCCTGGCCCTGGCCCAAGAACGCCTGGAGCTTATACAAAAAGAAATCCAGCAGCACTACTGGGACTATATAATAACCAGCGACTTCGTGGAACTGCGCAATCTTGCCGCCGTAGCCGAAATGATTATCGCCTGCGCCCTCCTGCGCAAGGAAAGCCGGGGCCTGCATTATAACCTGGACCATCAATCTAAAGACGACTCCTTCTATAAAAAAGATACCGTTATTGGGCGGAAGTAGCACAAATGAAGAGGCCTGCTTTATCGAAAATAAAGCAGGCCTCTTTGCCATACACCAGTATTGATAAATTCTATCTAGCGGGAGGGTTCAGTTCCCTTTCATGGGGGAAGACCGGCAAGTAACGATAGGACAGAGAGATAATCAAAGCACCATACGCAATTACGGCCAATGAAGTCAGCCATTCCTGCCAGCTCGGAAAGTAAAAAACCCATTTATCGAACGGTAAAACAGGAATAGCCAAGGTCTGCACGGTAAAGACAAAGCGGTTAACAACTACACCAGTCGAAGCCAGGAGGCAACCAAAAGTCAGCCATTTGCCATTCTCCCGCAAGCGGCGAGTGATAAGGATGATGGCCGGAACTATACCACACAATCCAATCTCCACAAAGAGCAACCACATACCATACTGATACCCATGAAACTGCTCCGCAAAGGTAAGGCCTCTCTCCGGGAGGATATGAGTAGCCCAGTAATACGTATCCGCTATCTTTACGATCACATAACCACAAAGCAACCAACCTGCTATCTTAGCCAGGACGGAAATTGCCGACATAGGTACAAGCCGCTTTCTGGTTACCTTTTCCGTGATCTTAGTGATAAGGATCGTAAACGTCGGCCCGGTAGAAATGGCTGAAAAAATAAACAGAAAGAACGTCCAGGGCCAGACAAAGAAGCCCTCCCGGAAAGCAAATGGCCGGGCATAAAGCACCCCGTACATGCCACCCAGTGAACCTTGGTGGAAAAAGGAAAGGAATGTACCTATGGCCGCAAAGATGGCCATGGCCTCGTGAAAGTTGTGACTCAAGGTGTGCGCCACCGGATTAGCATAGATCTTCCGGTTTTCAAGGATCAAAGGTACGTACTCAATACACAGTACTGTAAAATATAAAGTGATGCAAAAGATAACTTCGGTCAGCATAGAGTGGATATTCGGAAACCAATAACCAAACCAACCCCGAAGCGGCTGGCCAATGTCAAGGGTTAATATCAGCAAGGCACTACTGTAGCAAATGAACCCGATAATGACCGCAAAGTTAATAAGGGCTTTAAGTTCTTTCACCCGCACCACATACATCAGAAAGCCGCTGAAGAAGGCCCCGGCTCCAAGGGCAATAACCCCTAAATCTGCCGTAATCCAGATGCCAAACCCAAAGTACTCACTCATGTTTGTCTGGTTCAGGCCCTTCCAGAGTATAAGCAGGGCCGTAGTCACAGCCCCACCAATCACGAACAACAACAATGCTATCCATGCGTAAAAGGCCCCGGCACTACACCGCGAAATTCCTTCTGGTATCAATGCACGATCCATACCCTTACCCTCTTTTACCCAAAGTATTGTTAAAGCCTAACCACAGATCACAGAGAAATAATAAAATATTATATATCTCTATTTTTCTGTGTCCTCTGTGGTTTATCCTTACCTTTACCCAAAATTAAAGGTTATTTAAGCCAGACTGCCAACTTTCTTTCTCTCCAACGCGTTATCCGCTAACTGTCTAAGCCACGGCTCACTGCTCAAGTAATAAACCTTCGGCTCAGTACCCAGCTTCTCTAATAACCGGAAAGCCCTTGGACTTTTTATAAGTTTGGACACCGCACTTTCCGGATCCTTCATGTTGCCAAAAGTAATGGCCTTAGTAGGACAGGCCTCAGCACAAGCAGTCACATATTCGCCGTCTTTCAATTCCTTCCGGCCCTCGACGTAGGCCTTATCTTTGGCCTTTTGCAAGCGGTGATTACAAAAGCTGCACTTTTCCACCACGCCACGCATGCGCGGTGACACATCTGGACTCAGCAGTTTATGCATGCCTTCCGGCCATACTGGATCCCACCAGTTGAAATATCGAGCATGATACGGGCAGGCCGCCATGCAGTACCGGCAACCTATGCAGCGGGTGTAAATCTGACTGACTATCCCATTCGACCGGTTATAGTCGGTAGCCATTACCGGACACACCGAGACGCAGGGCGTATGATGATCACAATGCATGCAGGGCCGCGGGATGAAGGCAACCTTGGTATCCGGAAATGGCACTCCATTTGTCACCTTATAGATTTTCATCCAGGCAACACTGCGGAGTTTATCTGACTCATCTTCCCGAACATAATGGTTATTCTCAGAGAGACAAGCCACCGTACATGCACCACAACCAGTACACTTATCCAGGTCAATAGCCATTATATACTTTTCTTTGCTGGCAACCTCATGCTGCTCTTTCATATCTTCAACCTCATACCTTTGTAAGTTTTGCCCGTGCTCCCCACCATGATGCTAGGCCAGTTGCTGGGTCTGCCACCGGTTCGAGTACTTCATAGGCATTGACCCCTTTTCCGGTTAAGAACGGATCATCACTACTATGTCCCAATCCAAGAGGAATAGCGATAACATTCGGCATCATACCCTCATCCAGGTGAACACGAACCGATAATCTACCGGTAGGGCATTGTACGGTAGCCGCATCCCCTTCTACCATCCATAGCTTACCGGCCGTTTCTGGATTTACCCTGACCAGAAGGTCCTTTTTCTGAAGAACGGTATCGCCAATATTTTTCGTCATATAGGGCAGTGTATCCACTGCTCGACGGTTCACAATATTCATATCTTCATAAGCTACCAGGATCATGGGATACTCCTTAGCAGCCTCCAGCCAGCTTGCCGGCTCAAAACCAGGCACCCGTTCCTGCGGACTAAAGTCAAAGGCGACCGCAGCAAAAACCGGGTCCTCATACCAGCACTTTCCGGCGTTCAGAACTTCCCAAAGCTCATCCACAGAACCAAGAGCCGCGACCTCCTGATCACCTATCCGCCCCCGCCTCGAGGCAAAAATACCCTCGACTTTATCTTTCAACAGGGCCTCGAAATTCTCCCAGGGGGATGACCGTCCCACGCTTCCGCCAATGGACCTGGCCAGATTCAGGTAGATGTCCCCGGGGTGTCTCGCCTCCGGCACATTCGCTAGTACCGGACGAGTTAAGCCCATTGCGCTGTATGGTGTACGAGCCGGCGAAGGCACGTCCTCCAGCCTTTCCAGATAGGATGCAAGTGGCAAAATGATATCCGCATTCTCGGCAGTTTCGTTCATATAGCTGGAAAGGGAAACCACAAAGGGAACCTTTGCCACGGCTTCCGTAAACCTATGGGCCCGCGGCAGCGCATAGCAAGGATTCGCCTCCTGAACAAACAGGACATTTATAGCGCCGTTTTTCAATGCTGCGGGCAGGTTATGCAGCATGGATTTCCCGGGACTATCTGAACCGTCAACACGGGGTGAGGCCAATCCCTTTTGAGCAACACTATCTGTTGCCAGCTCTGGCCAGGCCTTAAACGGCACTTCACTCTGCATGACCACTCCGCCCTTCTGCCCGATATTCCCCACCAGGGCGTTCAGGCTGTAAATGCTCATGAACTCAGCCAGGTTACCGGACATCGCTCCCTGGCCGCGCCCGTAAATGGCAACCGATGGTCTGGTTACAGCAAACTGACGGGCTGTACCCGCGATAACGTTTTCGGAAATCCCCGTTATCTTTGATACCTTTCCAAGATCATATTCTTCAAGTGCAGCCTTGAATCGTTCGAAGCCCTGGCAGCGGGAAACGAAGGCATGATCGTAAAGTCCCTCGTTGACAATAACATTCGCCATGCCCATGGCCAGTGCTGCCTCAGTCCCCGGCTTTACGGCAATCCATTTATCCGCCTTGGATGCCGTAATGGAACAGTTTGGCTCCACTTGCACCAGAGTATGACCCCCCATTTGCTGCCACCTGGCAAACACCTGCATGTTATGGACAGGAGCTCCCCAGCCATCTAGAAGTGCTGCCCCAAACGATAGGACGTATTTACTGTTCTGCAGGTCATAGCCCAGATGCCCGTGTGCACCTTGCATCAAGGACAGACCTATGGCTTCCACATCCCCCTGTGAGGGCATGGTCATTACGTTGGGAGAACCATAGGCGCGGAAAAATCTCTCTGTTAGTTCGGAAACAATTCCCTTCCTCGAATCCAGGATACAGGCCACAGTCTGCGGTTCCCGCGCTTCCCGTATCTTCCGTAACTTTCCACCGATTTCCTCTAGGGCCTCGTCCCAGCTGATTTTTTCCCACGCTGCCTTATCTGCTCCCTTCGGATTCGTCCTCTTAAGCGGAGTTTTTATACGGTTTGCCCCATACAGGACCTGTAAGCCCGCGGCCCCCAAAGGACAGATCCCACCCTGGTTCACCGGATGGTCAGGATTACCCTGGATCTTCACCGCACGGAGCGGCACCCCGGGCAGTCTACGCCTTTCTATGAATTCTTTATGATGCCATCCTCGCCATTCATCGCGTCCGGACTTATCCTCAACCAGACGCAGTGTTATCCCACATCCGCCTGGACATAGCCGGCAAATACTATGCACAAATGAAGATGGACCTTTGGCCGGCTCCGGAGCCCAAAGGTCAGTGAATTTCGCCGACTCGTCAATCATTTCCCACGGTATAGGAGTTGCCAGGGTTCCTATGGCACCCCCGACCATAAATTTCAGGAATCCTCTTCGATCTAGTTTCATTAGGTTAACCCTCTTTAAGACTTTAGGCGCATGTTTAATCTCAATATAAAAAATTAAACATCATTAAATCACTTATGGCACACAAAACAGGCATTGCTGGTGTGCTTTTTAGCATGGCAATCTTCACAATCTTCCATGGACATGGTGTTCTTACTATAGCCGGATATTCTGTAAATCTTTGCCGGAGGGCTACTGGTAGATTTGCTCATATCCTCATGGCACTTCGTGCATTCAAGATGGGCCATTTTGACATGAGCGGCGTGGGAGAAAAAGACACATAGGGGTTGATAGGAATAACTACGCCACGGAATCTCTTTTCCAGGTGTGATATACTCCTCAATCAGTTTAGCTTCATTAGGATTGTCACCCTGTGGAGACTCATGACACTGAATACAGTTGTCTAGCTTGGGGATACCCGTAAAGCTGCCATCTTCGCGAAATGTATGACAAGTATCACAAGCCAGGCCCGCCCCCTCTTCTCCGTGCACCTTATGATTAAAATTAAGAGGTTGAGGTTTCGAAGACATAACGATGGCCGGGTAAAGAAGCCAACCCAGGACAACAGCTACAACAAAACCGGCAGCCAGCATGCCCTTTCCACTACTGACCGGCCTGTTTTTCCCTTTTTTCTCTTCAGTCGATATGTGCCCTTCAGACATGTCGCAAGACACCCCCTTACACCTTGAGCTCGGATTCTTTTATAACCATCACTTATATTTGTCAAGCGAAATTTGAATGAGGGCTCATTTCTCATCTCACAGTAAATTTAGTAATCTTTCATGTATGTTATCGAACCCGCCATTGGACATAATGGCAATGACGTCCCCTTCCCTGGAATATCCCTTCAAAAAACCCAATATGCTGTCTGTATCCGGAAAGTAGTATGCAGTCTTGCCCTGCAGCCTCAGGTCCTCAACCAGGACCTTAGAAGAGAAACGATCTTGAACCGGGATTTTTTGTAAATCCGGCGGCTCACGTACTATGATGCAGTCAGCAGCATCAAACGAGCAGGCATAATCATGCTGGAATACCTTCCGGCGGCTAGAATTGGTTCGGGGTTCAAAGACCGCTGTTAAGCGTTTGTCTGGATAGGCAGACTTTAAAGCCAAAAGAGTCTCACGCACCGCCGTAGGATGGTGGGCAAAATCGTCAATAACCATTATGCCATTCTTTATGCCCCTAACTTCCTGCCGGCGGCACACACCCCCAAAAGAGAAGAGGCCGTTTCCTATCGCCTCAGGCGATAAGCCGATTCTGTCCAATACCGCGACCACCGCCAGGGCATTGAGGGCATTATGCTTACCTATAAGGGGGCTGATAAAATTCGCGTAAAACCTGCCCTCTTTTTGAATGGTAAGTCTCGTTCTCTCCCCCTCAGCCGAGTAACCCGTCAAGGCCCAGATCGAGCTTTTGTTTTGACCATACCCTACAACGGGGCAGGAAGCATCCCTGGTTACCGCTCTTACCACCCCGTCGTCCATATTTGCCACCAAAGAGCCAGATGACGGTACAATCTGCGTAAGACGTCGAAACGATTCTTTTACCTCATCGAGATTCCGATAGATATCGGCATGATCAAATTCAATACTGGTCAATATGGCCACATGTGGCTCGTAGTGCAGGAACTTGGGCCCTTTATCAAAGAAAGCCGTGTCATATTCATCGCCTTCTACTACAAAATAACGGCCCTCGCCGACCTTATAATTACGCCCGAACCCTTTAACGATTCCGCCGATCATAAAGCCAGGATCAAGGCCGGCATGTTCAAGTATGGCGGCCAGCAGAGAGGCGGTAGTGGTTTTACCGTGCGTACCAGTCACCACGAGGGGGATTTTTCCGTTTATGAAAAAATGCTTCAAGGCCTGGGGAAAGGAAACAAAGGGGATATTCTTTTCGGTCAGTGCGCGTATTTCTGCGTTTTCGCGACGGATGACATTACCGACAATCACCAGGTCAGGGTTGTGATCTATGTTGGAGGGGTTATAGCCCTGGAGAACCTTGATGCCCAGGGTCGCAAGAAACGTACTCATTGGTGGGTAGATCTGGGTATCAGAACCGGTGACCTGAAACCCCTTCTCCTTAAGCATCCCCGCCAAAGAACCCATACCGGTCCCACAGATACCCATGAGGTATACGGTACGCACTTTTTCCGGTATCTTGTTCAAGCACATATCTAAGTTAAACATATCCTGAAATCCTAACCCCGACTAGCCCAAGGCGGAGAACCAAATAGGCTTGCCGGAATTTCAAATGCCAAAATCCCAAGTTCAAATGAATGTCAAATGCCAAAGCTCAAAGCTGAAAGCCCAACTTTGATGGATTTGTAAAAAGTCGTCGCTCCGGTGAAAACCGGAGTCCAGAGCCTTTGTAACTATCTGAAAAGACTGGATTCCGGCTTTCGCCGGAATGACAAAAAATGGGATTTTTCGACTTTTTACGAGATCATCAACTTTGGCATTTGGTCATTTGGATTTGATTTGAACTTTGAATTTTGAACTTTGAACTTTTTCTATCTGCACCGCGGCAGTAATACAATATTCGGCCATAAAAAACACGATATTTATAACTAACTGGCTATAACAAACCGATCTCCCTCAACAGTCCCCTGGCCGTATCAAACAAATCCTCTTTGCCCTCCGCAGAACGTGCCTCAACATAAAACCTGACCTTGGGTTCGGTCCCGGAAGGCCGGATTAACATCCAGCTGCCGTCTTCAAAAACAATCTTGTGACCATCAATAGTTATGAGCTGGCTTACAGCTTTGTCCGCACTACCGACCCTTAATCTCGCTCCAGGAGTATACCGGGACAATGCCTCCAGGGTGGTTACAAGTTCATCCCCCTGCTGGGTAACAGTCACGGCATCACGCGCCGCATAAAAGTGGCCAAACCTATTTTGCACTTCCTCTAGATACTGACCCAGATTCCGGTTCAGATGAAGGGTCATGGCCAGCGCCAAAATAAGTCCTATATAGGCGTCCTTTTCCGGCGTATGTCCCTTTATCGTGATACCGTCGCTTTCTTCAAAACAGACTACGGCCCGGCCTATAACCGGCTTGAATTCTTTAAAACCAACTCTAGGCTCAAATACCTCTTCGCCCAACCGGGAGGCTACGGCGTTGGCAAAATTACTGGTAGCCACAGTTTTCGCTACCATACCCTTGATACCTTTAACTTCATGCAGATAGTAATAGGCCAGTGCCCCAAATTGGTTCATATCTACTTCCACATGCCCGTCGGTAAATCTAATTCGGTCCGCATCCGGGTCTATGATAACGCCCAGCTTTAATTTCTCTTTGCGTGCCCTGAGCACTTCGCCCAGTAGTACCATGTTTTTACTAGATGGTTCTGGAGCTACACCACCAAAAGTGGGGTCATCTTCTCCACGGAGAATAATTAAGCGACCGGCTGAAGCGTCACCCAAAAGGTCTTTGATGTGTATGCGGCTGGCACCGTGAACGCAGTCCACGGCTACCACAATATCCTTTCTACGATTAAACTCGTCAATAACCGCATCATAATCGATATGGTGTATGCCCTTATTTTTCCTAACCAGACTCTTCCAGACGTCCAGGGCATTAAACGAGCTTATAAGAGAATGGTCGACACCCTTTTTCACGGGCCTATCCGCATCGATGATTTTTTGTGCCCTCTCCTGGATACTCCTTGTGATCTCGGATGCCGCCGGACCGGCATCAGCCGCATTAAATTTAAAACCGCCATACTCCAGGGGGTTGTGACTCGGCGTCAGATTGCAGGAGAAGGCCGCACCCAGCTCCATAACCGCAGTGGAAAGGACCCCGGTAGTGGACTCACCGGCAAAGTAGACCCTAAAACCATGCGCCGTCAATACCTCAGCCACAGTCCGGGCAAAAATCTCACCGCCAAAGCGATTGTCATAGCCCAGGACGCAACCTCGCTTCCTGGCTTCTTCGTAGCTCCTGACTCCCAGATTCGAACCCAACGCCGAACCGTTATCCAACTCCTTGTACATATCAACTATCGCCTGGGTCACCTGACGGACCGACTTAACGGTTAGATCCTTTCCAATAATCCCTCGCCAGCCTGAGGTTCCGAACTTGACCAGCGATATGGGCTTAGCTTGCGAGGTCAGGATTTCATCCCTGACCAGAGAATAAATAGCGTCTATCTCCTTTTGATAAAAAGCCCTATTAGGAGAATCTGTATTTCTTAGCTTAACCAATTCAGAAATAGCCGCGAAGTAGTTGCTCCCGGCATGATCACCCGGCATAATGTATTTATCTCTGAGCTCCTTGCTCATCTCCTCACAGCGCATCATTATATAATTACCCCTAACAGATTTTACAGTATTGTCAAAAGCTAACCGCAGAGTTATTCCGTTTAAAGTCAAGATAATTTTGCGGG
>CAYSYZ010000021.1:4950-22512 GCA_964435205.1 uncultured Desulfovibrionales bacterium | reverse complement strand
AGGAAGGCGTTGAGGGTTTGGTACACGTTTCAGAAATGTCGTGGGAAAAGAAGATTCGACATCCCTCCCAAGTAGTAAAACTAAACGATAACCTGGAGGTAGTAGTCCTAAATACCGATGCTAAAGCAAAGCGCATTTCTCTGGGACTAAAACAGATAAAGCCCAACCCCTGGGACGCCATAGCTGAAAAATACCCGGTGGGTACCGTACTTGAGGCTAAAGTCAAAAACATCACGGATTTTGGAATATTCGTTGGTATAGAGGAAGGAATCGATGGACTGATTCATATCTCCGACCTATCCTGGACCAAGAAAATCAGGCATCCGGCTGAAATTTACAAAAAAGGCCAGCTTATCAAGGCGATCGTCCTTAATATAGACCGCGAACATGAAAAATTCTCACTCGGTGTCAAGCAATTAGAGCCTGACCCTTGGAGCAAGGTCTCCAGCACATATCCCGTTGGGGCCAAGATATCTGGCGTCATAACCAATGTTACCGAGTTTGGTGTTTTCATCCAACTGGAAGAAGGAATTGAGGGTTTAGTGCATGTCTCCGAAGTCAATCGGGATAAATCGAAAGATCTACCTGAACGTTTCCACGTCGGCGACACGGTTGCCGCCCAAGTGATAAATGTCTCGCCAGAAAAAAGGAAGATCGGCTTATCCATAAAAAGGTTAGAAGCGGAAGAGACGAAAGTTCTGTACGATACCGCCAGTAAGGACAAAAATGCTACTTCCACTCTCGGAGACTTGTTGAAGAGAGAACTGACCAACAACCAGTGATTAGGTGCAATTACACATGAAAAAGCACCCGATCTTATTTGGATTAGCCATCTTAGCCTCCATCTTCTTTGCATTTATTCTAACTGTCTTTATATTCATCTCCTTCACTCAGGAAGGGGATTTGCTGCCACGGGGCGAAAAAATAGGAGTACTTGAAATAACTGGATTAATCACAGACTCAGAGGAAACGATCAAGGAGCTTTCCACTTTCCGTAAAAACCCGCGAATTAAAGCCGTCGTGGTTCGCATTGACAGCCCGGGTGGCGTGGTCGGTGCAGCTCAGGAAATATATGACGAGGTAAAGAGAACTGCTAAAGTAAAGCCAGTTGTCGCCTCATGTGCTTCGATCGCGACATCTGGTGGCTACTATGTGGCGGTTGGCGCTGACAAAATCGTGGCAAATCCCGGCACAATAACGGGCAGCATTGGCGTTATCATGAAGTTTGCCAATGCAGAGGAACTATTACGCAAGATCGGTTTAAAAACCAGCGTCATAAAAAGCGGTGAACTAAAGGATGTAGGGTCGCCAACGCGGGAAATGACCCTGCAAGAGAAGTCCATGATTCAGGAGGTAATAGATGACGTCCATTTGCAGTTTGTAGAGGTCGTAGCAAGTGAACGAAAAATCCCTCAAGAAAAAGTCCTGAAAATAGCCGACGGTCGTGTCCTATCCGGTAAGCAGGCTATAGAGCTGGGACTGGTTGATAAATTGGGCAACATCGAAGAAGCCATTGTTCTTGCCGGACAGATGGCAGGCATTAAGGAAGAACCTCAAGTGATACGTCCCAAGAAAAAGGGGATATCACTCTGGGAGCTTATTTTTGGGAACGCGTCTGGTGACGGTATTTTCGGCAGGCCTTTCTACGTTCCTTACAGATTATCTTTCGAAACTAGATTAAGTAATTGAGGTGTATTCTATGGTTAAAAGTGAGTTAATAAATCGGCTGACAATGCTATACCCGAAATATTATAAGAAAGACATACAGTTGATAGTAGATGCGGTCTTTGAAACCATGCAAGAGTCTCTGGCTCAGGGCAAGCGGGTCGAAATCAGGGGATTTGGGACTTTTAATCCCAGAACAAGGAAACCACGTGTAAGTAAAAACCCAAAAACTGGCGCGGTAATGGAATTAAAAGCCGGGAAAACAGCCCTCTTTAAGATGGGCAAGGAACTTAAACAAACCTTAGCCGAATAAACTAATATCTCCTTTCCCGGCACGTATTATTTTTGGATTATCATCAATAAGCGAAACTACAGTAGAAGGCTCGATCTGTAAGATTCCGCCATCAACAATCATATCCAGAACTGAGCCCAGTGTTTCCTCGATATCCCGTGGGTCACTCATTACTTCAGCATCTCCTAGGGCAGCACTTGTAGTCACGATGGGGTGTCCCAACGCCCGTACAATAGCCAGACAAACTGTATTGTCGGGCACCCTGATGCCAACAGTTCTCCGTGGCGTAAGCATCAACTTGGGTACAAGGCTGGATCCCTCAAGAATGAATGTATAGGGACCCGGCAGTAACTTTCTCATAATCCTATAGGCAAAGTTGGAAACGCGGGCATATTTGCTGATATTCTTAAGATCAGCACAGATAAAACTAAAAGGCTTATGCTTCGGTCTCCGCTTTATCTGATAAATCCTTTCTATACCCTTTTTGTTACAAATATCACAACCTATGCCGTATACGGTATCGGTTGGATAGGAAATAACCCCACCTGAACGCAACACATCTGCTATCCGATTAATCAATCTAGGCTGGGGATTAACAGGGTTAACGGAAATAATCACAAGATGTTATGCCTCCCTTTCCTTTTGACCGTAGATATTGTATTATGCCCAAAATAAATCTCAAGCTCATATCTCTCAGCATGCAGGGAAACCTAGCTTCCATAGATGTAGGTACGAACACTATACGTCTCTGGATTGGCAAAATCAAAACAAAAAGTATGCTCACACTGCACACGGACAGGGCCAATGTCAGGTTAGGAGAAGGTCTTAAACATAGTGCTGTTATAAGCAAAAATGCAGTGGCCAGGGCCGTTCCCGTCCTGAGCTCTTATAAGGAGTTAATTGAAAAAAACGCGGTCACCGATTTCCGGGCAGTAGGAACAAAAGTTTTTCGCGAAGCAAGTAATGGAAAAGAGATCGCAGAATCTCTTTACAGGAGGACAGGCGTTTCTATTGATATAATATCGGGCGAAGAAGAGGCCAGGCTGTGTTTGAAGGGAGCCTTGTGGGACCTTATACTGCCCTCTAATCGAATCCTGGTCGTAGACATTGGTGGAGGTAGCACGGAATTAATAATGACCAAAGATTCCAGGATCGAAGCGCTGCATAGCATTGATATGGGCGCTGTGTCCCTCACAGAAGCCTATTTTCACCATGATCCCCCCTCAGTAAAGGAGATAGAAAATCTAAAGACATATATCGCTGACCGGTTAGTTAAGATCGCCGTACTTGAGCCATTTAAAGACATTGCAACCAAAGGTGGATACACACTGGTCGGCACTGCGGGGACCGCTACCACACTGGCGGCAATTGATCTTGGCCTCCGTATTTACATGCCTGATCTTATTCACGGTCATGTTCTGACCAAAAACAAACTTCTTGCACTCTTCAACCAATTAAGGTTAAAAAAGGCCAAGGGCAGACTGGCCCTCCCCGGCCTCGAACATGGCAGGGAAGATATTGTTCTGGCCGGACTGATGGCCTGGATAGAAGTGCTAAGGGCCTTCTTCTGCCAAGAGATAACGGTCAGTAACAATGGTATCTTAGAGGGCATAGCCATATCACTGGGAAAGGAATAGAGGAACATGCTGTATGAAATAAAGGAAGCTTACACCTTTGACGACCTGTTGCTCGTGCCCCAATACTCATCGGTTTTACCTAAGGAAGTTGACACGAGAACTCGACTGACACGCAATATCAAACTCAATATCCCCCTGGTCAGTGCAGCCATGGACACTGTGACAGAGGCCAATACTGCTATCAGCATGGCTCGAGAAGGCGGTATCGGGATCATCCACAAAAACGTGCCTATTGAAAATCAGGTTCTTGAGGTGGAAAAGGTCAAGAAGTCTGAAAGCGGCATGATTGTTGACCCGGTAACAGTAACCCCACGTCAAAAGATATACGAAGTGTTAAGTATTATGCAGCAATATCGCATCTCTGGAGTACCGGTGGTCATAGGGAAAAAGCTGGTCGGAATTGTCACCAATCGTGACCTCCGCTTCGAAACCAATCTTGACCAGGAGGTCGAAAAGGTCATGACCAAGGAGGACCTAGTGACCGCTCCTGTAGGAATAACTCTGGAAGAGGCAAAAGTCCTTTTACATAAGAAACGTATCGAAAAACTATTGGTAGTTGATGACGAAGGAAATCTAAAAGGCTTAATCACAATAAAAGATATTGAAAAAATACGAAAATATCCCCTTGCCTGTAAGGATAATCTGGGCAGGCTGAGGGTAGGCGCAGCCGTCGGTGTGGGCCCTGAACGCATTGATTATGTAAAGGGCTTGGTTGAGGCAGAAGTAGATGTTATAGCCATTGATTCAGCTCATGGAAACTCAGAAAATGTCATTGTTGCGGTAAAAGATATCCGAAAACACTTTCCCGATCTCGAAGTCATCGCTGGAAATGTGGCTACAGCCGGGGGTGCCGAACGGCTAATTAAGGCTGGTGCAAGTGGCATCAAGGTGGGAGTTGGCCCTGGTTCAATCTGTACAACCCGTATCATTGCCGGTGTAGGAATTCCTCAAATGACTGCTATCCATAATTGTGCCCTTGTCTGTGACAAGCATGACATACCCGTCATCGCTGACGGGGGAATTAAGTTCTCTGGCGATATAACCAAAGCCATAGGTGCAGGGGCTCATTCGGTTATGATAGGAAGCCTCTTCGCGGGCACAGAGGAAAGTCCCGGTGAAACCGTTCTTTATCAAGGCCGGACTTACAAGGTCTATCGAGGCATGGGATCTTTGGAGGCCATGAAAAAAGGAAGCAAGGATCGCTACTTCCAGGAGAGTGTTGAAACCTTATCCAAACTCGTACCGGAAGGGATTGAAGGGCGGGTCCCCCATCGAGGTCCTCTTGCAGCTACCTTATATCAACTGGTGGGCGGTCTAAAAGCTGGCATGGGCTATGTGGGCTGTGCGACTATAGAGGAACTTCGCAAAAAAGCAACTTTTGTCAGGATCACCCCCGCTGGTCTGAGAGAAAGCCACGTCCATGATGTCATCATAACCAAAGAAGCCCCAAACTATAGAATAGAACAATAAAGAGATACTCCGGGCGCTCATGAAAGACAATATTCGCGCGGAAAAGATACTAATCCTGGACTTTGGCTCCCAATATACCCAGCTTATCGCTCGAAGGATTCGCGAAAATAAAGTCTATTGCGAAATCCATCCTTTTAACATGCCCCCTGAAGAAACCATCGGCAGTTTTAAACCAATGGGCATCATACTCTCGGGAGGGCCCTCCTCGGTCTATGAAAAGGGCGCTCCGGTATGTACGCCCGAAATCTACAATCTCGGTATACCAGTGTTGGGCATATGCTACGGTATGCAGCTTATGGCCCACCAGTTAGGGGGAAAGGTCAAAAAAGCAGCAAAAAGAGAATACGGCCGAGCGAATCTGATTATCGATGACGTAGAAGACTTATTTCATGGCCTCAACCCAGCCCCGAAGGCCTACCCGGTCTGGATGAGTCATGGGGACAAGGTTAGGCGCCTTCCGCCCGGATTCGTTCCCATAGCCCACACCGGACTGTCTCCTATCGCCGCCATAAAGCATAAAGAAAAACCATCCTTTGGTGTTCAATTTCATCCCGAAGTAGTCCATAGCTCGATTGGAAATGACGTCTTAAAAAACTTCATCCAGCGCATCTGCAAAATTAAGCCTCGCTGGACTATGAAATCTTTTATTAAGAATACTGTGGAGGCTATTAAGGAAAAAGTTGGTCAGGACAGGGTCATCTGCGCCCTGAGCGGCGGTGTAGACTCTTCAGTAGTCGCGGTCCTTATGCACAAGGCTATTGGCCAGCAGCTAACATGCATCTTTGTCAATAATGGTCTACTACGCAAGAATGAGGCCGAAATCGTCTGCGATTTTTTTAACAGAAATTATAAGCTTAACCTGGTCCACCGCGATGACTCAAAGCGTTTTCTCGAACAGTTAAAGGGCGTCGTAGACCCGGAAACTAAGCGACGTATCGTTGGCCACGAATTTATACGCAGCTTTGAGAAGGAAGCGCGGCGCATAGGTAACGTTAGATACTTAGCCCAGGGCACCCTCTACCCGGATGTTATTGAAAGTGTTTCTTTGAGGGGCCCTTCTGCCGTAATCAAGACCCATCACAACGTAGGCGGGCTACCAGAGGTTATGAACCTTGAACTGATTGAACCACTCCGGGAGCTTTTCAAGGACGAAGTACGTAAGGTTGGTCTCGAATTGGGCATGCCGGAAGAAATAGTCTACCGACAGCCGTTTCCCGGACCGGGTCTGGCTATCCGCATCCTTGGGGAGGTAACAACCGAAAGACTGGCAATCTTGCGGGAAGCTGATGCTATTGTCCTCGAAGAGATGAAAAAAGCCGCTCTCTACCGGAAGGTCTGGCAGTCCTTTGCCGTTCTTTTGCCGATTAAAACAGTGGGGATCATGGGCGACCAGAGGACCTATGAACACGTCATAGCACTTCGTGTTGTGGAAAGCCTTGATGCTATGACTGCCGATTGGAGCCACGTACCTTACAGCCTGCTTGGCAATATTTCCAATCGCATCATCAACGAGGTAAAAGGAATAAACCGTGTAGTTTATGACATTTCCTCGAAACCACCAAGCACCATAGAATGGGAATAGGATAAACAACAAATCATGGAACGGACTGATTTTATCCATCTCCATGTCCATACGGAATATAGCCTCCTCGACGGGGCCATACGCCTCCAGGATCTCTTCCATACAGCCAGGGAATACCAAATGCCGGCCATAGCCATAACCGATCACGGGAACATGTTTGGTGCCATTGAATTTTATCAGATGGCCCTTCAAAACAATATAAAACCCATAATTGGCTGTGAAGTTTATGTGGCTCCCAAAAGCCGTCTGGACAAAGCTGCGCGTATGGGCGAAGAGACGGCGTTTCACCTCGTCCTATTAGCCCAGAATCAGGAAGGATATAAAAACCTCTGTCGTCTGGTAAGTGCTGCATATCTTGAGGGCTTTTACTACAAACCACGAACCGATAAAGAACTCCTGGAAAAATATAACGCCGGACTAATCGCCCTAAGTTCCTGCCTGCATGGTGAAATTCCTTACGCCCTCCTTCACCAAGGCGAAAAGGCGGCTCAAGAAAAGGCGGCTGACTATGCCCGCATTTTTAAGGACCGTTTTTACCTGGAATTGCAGGAAAATGGTATGGCCGACCAGAAAGCGGTTAATGAAGGCCTGAAGGTGATAGCCGATCGTCTTTCCCTGCCCCTGGTCGCCACCAATGACTGCCACTATCTGCGACCGGAGGATGCGCGTGTCCATGACATTCTCCTTTGTATCCAAACCGGAAAGACCGTTGATGACCAAAACAGACTGAGATTCTCCACCGATCAGCTCTATTTACGTTCACCAGCCGAGATGGAGTCCCTTTTTTCAGATACTCCTGAGGCCATACGGAATACGGCGCAGATTGCTAACTGCTGCCATCTTGAACTTGAGCTCGGGGAATATCATTTCCCAGTCTATCCTGTACCAAAAGGACAAACGCTTGATAGTAAACTGATCAACGAAGCCAAAGAAGGGCTAAAGAAACGCCTGGAGGTTAGAGCGCAAAAGGAAGGGTTTGACGAAAAAAAGGAAACTATTTGCTGGCAAAGACTCGAGTACGAGTTAGATGTTATTCAACGAATGGGTTTTTCCGGTTATTTTCTTATCGTGGCTGATTTCATCAATTATGCCAGAAAGAAAGGCGTCCCGGTCGGCCCGGGTCGGGGCTCAGCAGCAGGCAGCCTGGTGGCTTATGCCTTACGCATTACGGACATCGATCCACTGGCATATGATCTTATTTTTGAACGCTTCCTCAACCTCGAAAGGCGCAGCATGCCAGATATCGATGTGGATTTCTGCAAAGATAGAAGGGAAAAAGTACTGGAATACATAGCCCGACAATATGGAGGAAGAGACTACAGCGCTCAGATCATCACCTTTGGTAAGATGAAGGCCAGAGCCGTGATACGGGATGTAGGACGAGCGATGAATATCCCTTACCGCGAGGTTGATCGGATAGCAAAGTTAATACCCAATCAACCTAAAATAAGGCTGGAAGATGCCATACACAATGAGCCGCAGTTGAAGCAGTTAGCAGAGGAAGATGCCAGGGTGAAAGATCTTATTAATGTCTCCCTTGCCCTTGAAGATTTACCGAGGCATGCCTCTACTCACGCTGCAGGTGTGGTCATTTCCGATAGACCGATAGTTGAGTATCTGCCTTTATATCGAGGTCCTAAAGGTGAAGTCCTTACCCAGTACCATATGAAGGCGGTAGAAAAAATCGGACTGGTAAAGTTTGATCTTCTTGGCCTGAAAAACCTGACCATCATACGTAATGCCCTGGAACTGATTCAAAAAGAATATAATGAGGCATTCAGCCTGGAAGAATTGCCTCTTGATGATCAAAAGACCTATGAACTCCTTTCCCGCGGAGATACGACCGGCGTCTTCCAGCTTGAAAGTGCAGGCATGAAGGAATTACTCATCAAGATGAAACCACAGACCTTCACCGACCTCATTGCCTCAGTAGCTCTCTATCGGCCTGGCCCGCTGGAAAGTGGCATGGTAGATGACTTCATAAGGGCTAAACATGGTCAGATTGAAGTTAACTACCCGGTACCCCAGTTGAAAGGGATACTTAAAGAGACTTATGGGGTGATAGTCTACCAGGAACAGGTCATGCAGATTGCCAGCGTCTTGGCCAATTACTCTATGGGTGACGCAGATGTGCTCCGTGCTGCTATGGGAAAGAAAATACCGGAAGTTATGGCTGCTCAAAGGGAAAAATTTGTCGCCGGTGCAATAAAAAACAGCATCCCCAAGAAAAAGGCTGAGAAGCTCTTTGACCTCATGGAAAAATTCGGCGCTTATGGCTTCAACAAGTCCCATAGCACGGCTTACGCTCTTATCGCATACCAAACCGCGTACCTCAAAGCCCATTATCCTCTGCCCTTTATGGCTGCCCTTCTTACCAGTGAAATGGACTCGACAGATAACGTAGTAAAATATATAGCTGGATGTCGTGAGCAGGGGATCCAAGTCCTGCCACCAGACATCAACGAAAGTGAGTCTAACTTCAGTGTGGTTAAAGGTAAAATTCGTTTTGGCCTGGCTGCAATAAAGAACGTGGGAAAAGGAGCTATCGACTCCATCATTGCCGCCAGGAGAAAGGACGGTCCTTTTGCCTCGTTTGAAGATTTCTGCCTCAGGGTTGAACTTCGCCGAGTTAATCGCCGAGTCACAGAAAGCTTGATAAAATCTGGGGCGTTCGACTCTACCGGTGTCAAGCGCGCCCAGCTCTACGCCATCCTAGACGAGGTCTTGGAATTTGCTCAGAGTAGGCAGCGCCAAAAACAATCCAATCAAATGCCCATATTTGGCGAAAACTTACTCCTGGATGCCGGTCCATCTGTTGTCCTGCCGAACATCGAAGAGTGGCCCAGAGATCAATTTCTAAGCCTTGAAAAGGAGGCCATCGGCCTCTACATAACAGGGCACCCACTCAGCGGATATGCTCAGGAAATAAAAAAACTGAGCACGGCAGATACTGCACAGATCCCCGCCCTTCCTGAGGGCAAAGAAGTAGTTTTGACTGGTATTGCCAGGACCGTAAGGGAAATCACTACAAAGAAGGGTGAACGGATGGCTTTCCTTTCTCTGGAAGACCTCCGGGGAGTAATCGAGGTAGTGGTTTTCGCAGACGTCTATTGCAACTGCCAGGAACTGCTTAAAAGCGACAAGCCACTTGTGGTAAAAGGCACGATTACCAGCGATGAAAGAGGTCCTAAAATAATTTCCTCTGATATCCTCAGCCTCAGCCACGCCTTGGAAAAAGGTATCGCATCATTGGACATACAACTTTCCATTGCTGGTCTCACACCGGAAAAATTCGCCGGGCTGAAGAAAATAGTCGCTGGACACAAAGGCAGTTGCCCACTGTTTATCCACCTAAATATGCCGGGTAAGGGTAAGGTAACGATATCTCTCCCGCCCTCGCTTAACGTCACCCCGTCGGCTAGTCTCATCAAGGAGATCGATGCCTTTCTCGGCTATCCCGCCGTTCAGAATCCTCAAACTAATGGTGCGTCCAAATAGCCATGCCTGAACTAAAGCAAATCATAGAGGCCTTGATATTCGTCTCCGAAGTACCGCTCAGCCGTAATAAGATTATGGAGGCCTTACCCGAATACAAAAAAGAAAGAATAGACGCGGCCTTGGCTCAATTGAAGGCTGAATACGGCGCAGACAACCACGGCTTCGCACTTCATGAGGTGGCCGAAGGATTTCACTTTCGGACAAAACCCGAATACAGAGATTGGATCATGCGCCTTAAAAAAGTCTCACCGGTGCGATTGAGCCGCGAAGCCTTGCAAACATTGGCCATCATTGCGTATAAACAACCGATACTTCGGTCTGAAATCGAAAGAATCCGTGGGGTAGATGTAAGCGGCGTTCTGAAGTCACTTCTCGAGAAAAAACTTATTCGCATTGTGGGACGCAACAAGGAATTGGCAGGAAAACCCCTTATTTACGGCACTAGTCAAAAATTTCTAGAAGTCTTTGACTTAAAGGACCTGTCATCATTGCCCAGTCTTAAAGAGATCAAGGCCCTGGGTCAAAATAGCATCCAGGGTAAAGAGAAAACCGCGGACCTTTTCGATAAATCCTAGGCATGGAAGAGAGATTGCAGAAGTTATTGGCACGCCTTGGAATTGCCTCCCGGCGACATGCCGAGGACCTAATGCGCCAAGGGAGAATTACAGTAAATGGCATCACAGTCGCCACTATGGGTCTAAAGGTGAACCCCGAAAAGGACGTTATTCTGCTTGACGGGGAGCCATTGCCACTGCCAGCGCCCCTTACCCACATAATGCTGAATAAGCCAAGGGGATTTGTGACCACCTTGCGGGATCCCCAAAAAAGGCCAGTAGTTACTGACCTCCTAAAAGGTGTAGAGGTGCGTGTCTATCCAGTCGGAAGGCTAGACTACGATACAGAGGGGCTTTTGCTACTTACTAACGATGGCGACTTATCCTTTAACCTGCAGCACCCGCGCTTTAAGGTACCCAAGACTTATGAAGTAGAAGTCAAAGGAAGGCCTATACAGGATGCCCTCAGACAACTTAGAAGCGGAGTTATTATTGACGGACGCAAGACGCAGCCGGCTCAAGTCAAATGCATTCAGAAGAAAGAACATGTCTCCCTTTTGGAAATAACTATTCGAGAAGGCCGGAAAAGGCAGATAAAAAAGATGTGTGCAGCAGTAGGATATCCAGTGCTTAACCTGCGGCGCATAGCTATTGCCAACATTAAATTAGGCCAGTTGCCCGCGGGCGAATATCGCTATCTTCGCCCGGAAGAAATCAAAAGGCTTAAAACTTACATCCAGAGGCAAAAAGAGACATGATTTCTTTATCTTAGCAAAATATGCTTTACAAAATTATACAGGTTCTGATATAAGTACAAATCTGCCCATGCTATAAGTTTACAATGAGGATGGTATTATGAACAAGTCAGACATAGTAATGGCCCTGAGTAAAGAGACTGCCCTGACTAAGCAAATCGCCGAAGGGGTGGTTGACACCGTATTTGAGTCCATGACCCAGGCATTGGTAGCAAGCGAAGGTATTGAAATAAGAGGGTTTGGCAGCTTTGTGGTAAAGGACTATAAGCCCTACCTCGGCCGTAACCCCAAAACAGGCCAAAGCATCAATGTATCTGCTAAAAAGCTTCCCTTCTTTAAGGTGGGCAAAGAATTGAAAGAACGGCTCAATTCTAAAAAGCCGTAACTCATTTCATCACCATTGTTTTTCCTGTGACACTAAAACCCAAGTCTAAGTTTCCTTCCGTTGCAATCAACGGACTTCTCTTCGTGCTGACGGCCTTTTCGACTATGGCCGCCGGAGCCCTCCAGCAAGGAGCACCTCTGTTTAAAGACTGGATGCTTATTACAAAAGGCATCCCTTTTTCCTTTACTCTTTTAACTATACTCATCGCCCATGAGATGAGCCACTATTTCATGGCCAGGTACCATCGCGTCCAGGTTACCCTGCCCTTTTTTATCCCTGCTCCATCTGTAATCGGCACCTTTGGTGCCTTTATCAGGATAAAATCACCCATGGGTGACCGAAGGGCCCTCCTAGATATTGGTCTTGCTGGTCCACTCGGAGGAACCATCGTAGCCATGCCGGTGCTCTATGCCGGTCTTAAGATGTCTTCAATTCAGATAATGCCCAAAGTCACTGGCTTGCAACTTGGATCTTCTATCCTTCTTAACCAAATGATCCGGTTAACACTCGGCAAACTGCCCGATTACTATCAGGTTGTTCTGCACCCTGTGGCCTTTGCCGGCTGGATTGGCCTCCTTGTAACGTCCCTAAATCTCATCCCCGTCGGGCAACTAGATGGCGGGCATATTGCCTACGCTATCCTTGGAGAAAAATCAAAAAAACTTGCCGCTGTCTGTTTTATTGCCCTTATAATTCTTGGTCTGGTGGGTTGGCCGGGATGGTTTGTATGGGCAGGGCTACTCTTTGCCATGGGTTGGAAACATCCGCCGCCCCTCAATACAGCAGTTCCACTGGATACAAAGCGAAAATGGCTCGGGGTCTTATCTTTAATCCTTTTCGTGGTAACCTTTACTCCGGTGCCATTCAGCGGCTTCTGAAAGGTAACCCCCGGGGGAGGTAACAACCAGCAAATTACAGGACGGTGAGTTAATAATAACGTATATCGAATCCGCCAAACTCGCCGCTAAATTCCTCCCAATTTAGGTCAACCTTGTTTACCACAGCATGTGGTGGCCCCTGATGGCACCATTCCACCATCTTCCGAACGGATGATTCATCTCCTTCAAAAACAGCTTCCACTCGCCCATCCCGTCTATTTTTAACCCAACCTTTCACCCCCAGGCCGTTGGCCTCCTCCCGCGTAGCATACCGGAAAAAGACACCCTGTACACGGCCATCAATAATAACATGAGCCCGCACCATAGACATGGTCCCCTCCTGCTGGAAATGTGAAGGCGCTATCCTGCCCCAATGACTTCCTTAAAATCTTCTTCGGTGAGTATGGTTATCCCAAATTCCCTGGCCCTGGTTAGTTTTGATCCGGGATCCTTCCCCACTACAACATAGTCCGTTTTACGACTTACAGACGAAGATACCGTCCCCCCGAGTTCTTTGACCTTATTTTTGGCTTCGTCCCGGGAAAAAGCTGACAGACTACCCGTAAAGACGAAACTCTTGCCGGCCAGTGGTCGCTGACCAAGCGAAAACGGCCCGGCAGGAGATACCCCCGCGGCAAGAAGACGCTCAATTACTTTTTGGTTTACATTTTCGGCAAAATATGAAGTAACACTTACCGCTACCTGAGGACCGACCTCATCAACCTCCATAAGCTGCTCCCTGGTAGCGTTCCTCACGGCCTCAAGAGTTCCAAACTTTTCCGCCAGAATCTGGGCCATCTTTTCACCCACATAACGGATTCCAAGAGCGTACAGGAACCTCGCCAAGGAGGTCTCTTTGCTCCTCTCAATCGCCTCTAAAATGTTGCTCGTTGACCTTTCCGCAAAGCGCTCTAAGGCCATGATCTGGTCGCGGCTGAGGTAGTAAAGGGCAGCTACATCCCTGATAATACCGCTATCAACTAACTGGGCCACTATCTTTTCACCCAGGCCCTCTATGTTCATACCGGTTTTTGAAGCAAAGTGAGTAATCGACTCTTTCACCTGTGCCGGACAAGATGTATTCGGACAGCGGATGGCTACCTCCCCTGGTAGCTGGATAACTTTAGCCCCACACGCCGGACACTCTTCGGGCATTACAAATTGTTTTTCTTTTCCGGTCCTTTTTTCCGGGATAGGTTTGACCACCTCCGGGATTACCTCCCCGGCCCGTTGGATAAGCACGGTATCGCCAATACGGACATCCTTGCGTGCAATCTCATCCTGATTGTGCAAGGTAGCACGGCTGACCTCAACCCCGCCCACGTTCACTGGATCCATAATAGCAACCGGCGTCAGGGTGCCGGTACGTCCCACCTGGACTTCGATCTTCAGAATGCGTGTGGTAGCCTGGTTAGCCGGAAACTTATAGGCTATAGCCCACCGCGGGCTGCGCGTTTTAATACCGAGGCGACCCTGGAGGGTAAAAGAATCGACCTTGATTACCATGCCATCAATCTCGTAATCCAGGCTGCGACGTTTGTTTTCAAGTTCATGGAAATAATCAATGCATTCCTCAATCCCTTTGCAACGAACGATCAACGGGTTCACCTTGATCCCCCAGCGCCGCATTACCGTAAGTGTCTCCCATTGACT
This sequence comes from uncultured Desulfovibrionales bacterium, assembly GCA_964435205.1. Lineage (GTDB taxonomy): Bacteria > Desulfobacterota > QYQD01 > QYQD01 > QYQD01 > CAYSYZ01. The sequence goes on along the minus strand of CAYSYZ010000021.1, from coordinate 8,143 downwards.
GCTAAAAGACCTGCCTTCCACAACCCCCAGACCATAGCCGAAGAAATCAAGTGGTCGTCCGGCCGTAACTCTAGGGTCCAGCTGTCTCAAGGAACCAGCAGCGGCATTCCGTGGATTAGCAAAAATTGCCTCACCGTCTCTGATGCGCTGTTCGTTGATCTCTTTGAAGGCATCAAGACTCAGGAATACCTCACCCCGTGCCTCCAGGCGTTTGGGGATGGGTTCGCCAGTTTGCAACTTTAGCGGAATGGACTTTATGGTGCGAACATTTTGGGTCACATCTTCTCCGGTTATGCCGTCGCCACGGGTTGAAGCCACACCAAGGATTCCGTTTTCGTAGACAATTTCTATAGCTAAGCCATCTATCTTAGGCTCAGCAACGTAGTCAACAAGAGCCTCCAGGCGTAAAAACCGTTTTACGCGCTGATCAAAATCTCTCGCCTCGGCCTCATCAAAGGCGTTCTCCAAACTAAGCATCGGTAAGGTGTGCCTCACCGTGCTAAATTTTTCCAACGGCTGCGCACCGACTCGCTGTGTGGGTGAATCCGAGGTTATAAGATGAGGATATTTCTCTTCTAGCTCGCTAAGTTTACGCATTAATTGGTCGTATTCGGCATCAGAAATGACTGGACTATCTAAAACATAATAACGATAATTGTGATAGTGTATTTCCTCGCGCAGTTTCTTTATTCGTTCTTTGATCTCTTCGGATGCCTTGTCCATCCCTTGCTCCTGACCGTCAAATGATTGATAAGGTTAATTGTCTGGCCGATTTTATGCCTTATTACTCATGGCCGCAACCCAATTTTTGAACGATAATAGTTGTTACGATAGATACCGGAAATGATAGACCATGTGAAAGCTTTGCTGGTGAAAAGATGAAACTTGTTTTTTTGCTGAATATTAGTATACCTAACGCTTATGATGCAAGGGCTTGATCTTACCAGAAAAATAGAAAAAACATCGCTGGCCCTATATGGTCGTCGAGACACCTTCTCCGTGAAATCATTAAACAAAATTCCATTAGAATCGATATCCTTTTCTGCCCATGAAAAAATTATCATTGGCCGCCGCAAAAAAAAGATACACCGTTTAACCGATCTCCTGAATGAATGCATGTGCGAACTGTATCGCTCTAAGGATAGACAACAATGCCATTTGGCAGCAAAAGTCGCTTATAAGAGGGCTCTTTTGCTTATCCATCTCCACAAATTCTGCGAGGCATCGGTCAATGGAGCCTTTGCCATAGATTTCCTCCAGACTTATTACCAAGATGCTCCTGACCATAAGGAAAAACTTATCCTGGACAGTAAGGTTATTTTTGAGGGTTTACTTGAGGAAATGTTTACCCTTTACTGCCACTCGCGTTCATATACAGCCAGTGATTGCCAGTCAAACTGCGGATTCTGTCAGGATCCTATCTCCACTATGGCCAAACAGTATGTGGATACAATTACCTTATTAGATGCTGCTCCAGGAGATATCCAAGCTGCCTGGACAAAAGCCGCTGCAATGTTAGGTGGTTACGCGCTGAGCAAGGGAGCAGATATAGAAAACCTTGGTTTTGGGAGAAAAGTACCCCGGCAGGTAGCAAATTCCATAAAACTCCTTATCTACAGCGATAAGATCAATTTCAACAACTACCTGAAAATGGCTCAGATTTATTTTAACAAGGTCATGGAGGCCAAAGGCAAATCAAAAGTAAATTGAAAGAAATTAAGAGACGTAAGGTATGGGGTCCGGGACTGCCGCGGCTCTGAATCCCTCCAGGCGTAGAACACAGGAATCACACCTGCCGCAGGCCACATCTTCATTTATGTAACAAGACCAGGTCAAATGCAGCGGGGCTTTAAGTTTCACCCCACGCCGCACCACCTCTTCCTTTGATAATCGGATGATCGGTGTCTCAATGGTGACATCTGTCTCCGGCCGTGTCCCAAGCTTTATTAGCTTGTTATAACAATCAATATATGCCCTTCGACAATCCGGGTAACCAGAACTGTCCACCTCGGTTACGCCAATAAAAATTTTCCTGGCGCCTATTACTTCAGCCCAGGACACGGCAATGGCAAGGAGATGTGTATTGCGGAAAGGAACATACGTATTGGGTATTCCTCCGCCTTGCATATAGGTTGTCACTGGAACTGCCATGCCAGTAAGGCTTGAGCCCCCGATCTGGTTAAGGTAGCGAATATCGACAACCAGCCGCTCCAATACCTTATAATGGTCCACAATGGCCGAAAACGCTGCTAGCTCTCGTTTTTCCGTGCGCTGGCCATAATTGACATGCAACAGGGCAAGATCATATCGCTGGTTGGCAATAGCCGCAGTTACACAGCTATCCAGACCCCCACTTACCAGGACAACAGCCAGATCTCTTTTCCTCATACCATCCTTTCGGCGTCCGGCCAGAGGTATTTATGTAGCTGGATCTGTATTCTGGCCGGGAGCCTATCGGCCAGCATCCATCCAGCCAGCATCTTGCCATCCATTTTTTGCCAAACCGGTGACAGAATAACCTGGGTATAGACCGGTATAAAGTACTCCGTTATCTTTGTCTTTGCCCATTCATAGTCCGCGCGGTCCTGAATAACAAACTTAACCTGATCCTTCACGTCGAGATAACGAAGGTTTCCAAAATCCACATAGCCAGACATGCCACTAGAGGGACATTTAAGATCCATAATTTTTACTACCTCCCGTGGCACACCCCTCAACGAGCAGCTTCCGTTGGTCTCCAGAAGAACCGTATAACCGCCGCTCACCAGACTGTGCAGAAGCTCCACGGTCTCAGTCTGCAAAAGTGGCTCACCACCCGTTACCTCTACCAGTCTAGTCCCGCACTCTTCAACTAGACCTAATATATTTTTTATCTCCAATACACGCCCATCGCTGTACGCGTAGGTCGTATCACAATAACTGCATCTCAGGTTGCAACCGCTGAGGCGTATAAAGAAACAGGGGCACCCCGAAAAGGTGGATTCCCCCTGAATACTATAAAATGTCTCGCTTACTTTCAGGGACAAATCAATCCTCCCAGTAGCTGACCCCCGTCTCCGGCGTCTCACCCACCGTCACTCGATGGAGCCGGTAATGCTTGCCATCAAGGTGTGGCTTCAATCTCTCATAAAGGTAGGCAGCAATACTTTCAGACGATGGATTATTCTTCTTAAAATAAGAAAGCTCGTTTATG
>CAYSYZ010000021.1:0-4940 GCA_964435205.1 uncultured Desulfovibrionales bacterium | reverse complement strand
GGTCACTATGGTCTAAATCCGCAAGAACCTCTGCCAATGCCTTTTTAATCGTTCTAAAATCCACTCCCATACCAATAGTGTCCAGGGACTCACACCTCACCGCCACTTCTACCGACCAATTATGGCCGTGGTGTTTCTCGCAGTTTCCCGGGTAATTCCGCAGGTGATGTGCAGCTGAAAAGTGAGAATGGACAAAGACTTCATACATAGAAAAACACCTCTTCTCATAATTTAATCAAAAGCGGCCAAAAACATACCACTTTTTTCATCAGGTTTTCTCCTGGCATCAAGCCCCTCTATTTCCATGATCAAGGCCTCTATGATAAGAAAGGCACGGGCATCACGTCGGATACAACCGACAGTAACCTCATCTCCTCTGCCCATGGCACTATGGAGATGGATCATAGGCTCCTTATCATTCCACAGCACGCTGCCTAGCCCAACGATTTCCCTGGCATCACTTCTAAATTCTTTCCACACGGGAGTGGGCGGAATAGCCGGCTTTTCTGGGCCGGTCACCACTCCGGCCCCACGCAATCCTCCGAGAAGGAAAAACCAGGCCACCCTGATATCCTTCTCCACAACAACTTTTTTAATCCCTTCTAGAGGATCGTCCCCATCCCCAAAGTGGATGACGAAAAAACGTCCTATCCTGCCCTCGCGGTATTCCACTAGACTTACCCCCTCTATCGAATATAAACAGGGTTCAGAAGGTGATTTCTACCTAGGCCCTGGAAGACGCCGACCGGCGTTCCATAAGCCAAATTAAAACAATGCTGAATTCATAGAGTACAATCAGAGGCACAGCCATAAGCAACTGACTAGCTACATCCGGTGGCGTTAGCAGAGCAGCTAAAATAAAAATGCATAAGATAGCATACTTCCGGTTCCGTTTCAAAAACTGTACACTTATTAGTCCCATTTTAGCCAGTAAACACATTACAACCGGAAACTCAAAAACTAAACCAAAGGCCAAAAGAAGACGCATGACAAAAGAAAAATACTCACCTATGGCCGGAACAGCAGTTACATGCTCAGAATTGTAACCGAGGAAAAATTCAAAAGCTACCGGAAAAACGATAAAGTAAGCAAAAAGCAACCCGCAAACGAAAAACAGGGTTGAAAATAGAACAAATGGAACGGCCGATTTCCTTTCGTGTTCATAAAGTCCAGGTGAAACAAAAGTCCAAAGCTGATAAACAATGACTGGACTGGCTTCAATCAATCCGGCAAAAAAGGATAGTTTAAGGTAGAGAAAAAAAGCCTCTGGATAGCCGGTAAATATAAGTGCACTGCCCGGCGGAAGCAGCCGATAGAGAGGGCGAGCCAGCCAATCAAAAATCTCTTGTGAAAAAGCATAAGAAAAAACAAAACCGATACCAACGGCCATAGATGATATGACCAAACATCTGCGCAGTTCTTCTAAATGGCTGGTAAGGGTGAGTTTTTGGGTCTCCATGAGTCGTTTAGAGGGATGACGCGCTAGCCACCAACGTGGGGGGGAGGCACTTACCGAAATAATAAGAAGCGGTGTTTACTGTCTTCCTGAGAGTAAACACCACCCTTTCTGGTTTCACCGGCTACAAAATCCAAAATATGGCTACCGGAAGAGGTTCCCAAAACCTCTTCAGGCCCTGCACTTCATACTCCAGGTTATAAACGCGAATTTACCGTTATTCCTAATGATGGTGCGGACCACCACTTCCAAGGTCAGAAATAGTCTTTATAATCACATAGGCAAGAGCGATACCTATGACTGTAATGACGGTATACGTGATGCCGAAAAATACCCCGTGGCCGGCATCCCAAGGAATCCCCCAGGGGAGAAAGTTATGCACGGTATGAACCATAATACCACCTCACATGCGCTTGATTTCATTCTTGTGTAGCAAAAATGATTTCTAAAGTCAATGATAAAGTGCCAGCACCTAACGGGGGCATTATCATATGCCGGTACTCAGGTTATCGCTCAGAGACTATTTTCCTTGCACGAAAAGCGACATTATGTTAACAAAATAAAGGTATTACTTAAGCTTATTACCTCAGAAAGGACTGGCTAAGAGGCAAAGATTATTTGAAAGCTTCTCCTTCATTAACCATAGATACATCTAATATTCATCTGGATTTTGAAGATAATGCCCTGGCAAAGGCACTTTACGGTGAGCAAAACCAGAATCTTAGGCTGTTAGAGCAGCGATTGGGCGTTCGCGCCGCAGTCAAGGGCAATACTTTGACCATAAGCGGCCCTTCGCAGGATGTTCAACTAGCCGCAGAGATATGCAGGCAACTATATGACCTCCTCCAGTCCGGCTATCCTGTATATCCTCATGATACCGAATACGCCATACGTATCCTGAGTAGCAGGCCATCTGTAAACTTAAAAAATATATTCCTGGATACGGTATACATTGCCTCCGGCAACAGAACCGTTACACCAAAAACTCTCGCCCAAAAAGAATACATCGACGCCATACGTAAATACGACATTGTCTTCGGTATCGGGCCGGCTGGCACCGGCAAGACCTATCTGGCCATGGCCATGGCTGTCTCTGCATTAGTCAAAGAAGAGGTTTTAAGGATCATACTGGCGCGCCCTGCAGTCGAGGCCGGAGAAAAGCTGGGATTTCTCCCTGGTGATCTCTATGAAAAAGTCAATCCATACCTCAGACCTCTCTACGATGCATTGTACGACATGATGAATTTTGAACGTGCTACCAAGCTTATTCAACGCGGGGTAATAGAAGTAGCTCCTCTGGCCTTCATGCGTGGAAGAACGCTAAACGACTCTTTTGTCATACTGGATGAAGCTCAGAACACCACTTCCGAACAGATGAAGATGTTCTTGACACGTCTTGGCTTTGGATCCAAGGCCGTAATCACAGGGGATATTACCCAGATTGATCTTCCGGAAGGTAAGCGGTCTGGACTAATCGAGGCGCGCAGAATACTTGAGGATATTCCTGGAATACGTTTTGTGTATTTTTCAAAAAAGGACGTCATCAGACATAAACTGGTCCAGGAGATCATTCACGCCTACGAGAAAGTGAGCGCCGAAAAGCGCCCACACACTGATTAAGTTATCCCCATGCCTACCAAAGAAGAAAGACAGGCCGGGTCCATATCCATCGCCCGCCTGCTATCAAGGTTAAGCGAAAAGACACCACGATTCCTCGAAGATCCGGCCTTCCGCCGCTGGTTTATGCTTATAATGCTCGGCCTTTTCACTGCCTTCCTTTCCTCACCAAACCTCTTGCAAAAGGATGCCCGGTACGGACTAGGTGATATTGCTGAAAAAGACATAAAGGCTTCCCGTGATTTATCGGTGGAAGACTACGCGCCTACAGAAAGAAAACGGGCTGAGGCGGCTCAAGCTGTTCCTCCGGTCTATGACCTAGATCCCTCAATTTATGAACGCATATCAAAGAAAACGGCTTCCGCCCTCGATTTTATGCGGGAAAAAGGTTTTCCTCCAGGCCAAAGCAAGAAAACTTTTGAGAATTTGCTGGGCATCAGCAATCTGCCCGATGAAGCCTTTTCTTCTATTGAGAGAAATCTTTTCCCAGTTTCCATGGAAGAAGCGGTGCTTTATCTGGTGCGCACGCCCATGCAAAAAGGGATACTTCCCCGCAAATCAGGTATGATTTCAAATTATGCCGCTATCGCCATCAGGGGTGCCTACTCAGACCATGAAGAACACCTGGCAAGCATTTCTTCTATTTTTGGTCTTAATGATGCCCAGAAATATGTCGAAAGCCAGGCCAACCACCTGAAAGGAAATTTCACATCTCGGGAACGCCGCAGTATAGCTATTTTGGCCCAGAAACTTTTACAACCAAATCTTATTTTCAATATTAGAGAGGCGGAAAAGCGTCGGGAACAGGCTCGGCTCACAGTAAAGCCGGTCTACTTGGAACTCAAAAAAGGAGAAATAATCGTTCGAGAAGGAGAACGCATACAACAGGCACATCTGATCAAGCTGGAAGCAGAGCAGCGCACTTCTACAGCGGGTAGCACTATCTCTATTTTTCTTGGCTCGGCGCTTCTTGCTGTTATCATCCTTAAAGCACTTTATAACGCCTCACTCAGGCGGGTAAGGTCATTTGTAAACAGCAATAAGAACCTGCTTTTCCTATGCACGCTCATGGCCTTCATACTTTTGGCCGCAAAAATTTCTCTGTTTGTTATCAAGGCAGTAACCGCTAATCTTTCGTACCTATACCCGGATCTCCTCCTCTATGCCCTGCCTGTCGCTTCTGGTGCCATGCTAGTAAGCGTTTTCTTCACATCGGACGTGGCAATCATATTTTCTCTGCCCGCTTCCATTCTGGCTGCCCTGCTCCTTACAGATACCCTGCAATTTTTTATCTACTTCCTGGTGGGTAGTATAGTCGCCTCCCGCAACGTATCTCAGCTCAAAGAACGTGGAAATATACTTAAGGGGAGCATGGTCGTTGGCCTCAGCCAAATGCTTCTGGTAATTGCTCTTGGCCTGTCCACGGGCCCATTTTTCACGCTTAAAACTTTAGCCAGTATGTTCATGGCCTTTCTGGGAGGAACCCTTGTAGGGGTTATAGTTATCGGCCTCATTCCCATCGTAGAGATCATCTTTGGATATACCACAAACTTTAAGCTTCTGGAGCTGGCCAGCATGGACCATCCTCTTTTGCAGGAATTGATGGTGCAGGCCCCGGGCACATATCATCACAGTGTGATCGTTGGGAATATGGTAGAATCAGCTGCCAGGGCCATCAGCGCCAACTCCTTGTTGGCTAAGGTAAGCGCCTATTACCATGACATTGGCAAAACAAGAAAACCCGCCTATTTTATCGAAAACCAGATAGGAATCGACAACAAGCATGTAAGGCTGGCACCTTCTATGAGCAGCCTGATCCTCATCTCCCACGTTAAAGACGGGGTTGAATTGGCCAGGCGACACAGAT
>CAYSYZ010000020.1:19793-22631 GCA_964435205.1 uncultured Desulfovibrionales bacterium | reverse complement strand
GACGGGGAATGCGCTCGCTATGCATGTTCAAGGAACAGGTCAAAAAACTCAAGGAAGAACAAAAGACCCGCGTATCCGCGGGTCTCCACCCCGAGGCGGTAGTGAAAACCGTATCGTTTTCTCTATCCCGTGTGGAATACGAATTTTGGGGTCAACGGTTTTCCTTCAGCACCCTGGCCATGTTTGCCCTGACTTTTGTAGTGGGGATAATAGGAGGCACGTACGGAATAGGCGGCGGGGCCATAATTGCACCCTTTTGCGTGGCTGTCTTCCACCTTCCGGTCTATACGGTAGCCGGCGCCGCCCTCATGGGCACCTTTTTAACCTCGATTGCGGGCGTGTTCTTTTATAGCGTGATGCCTGCAAAAAGTGGTCTGTCAACGGCACCGGACTGGTTACTGGGGTTCCTTTTCGGGGCAGGAGGATTTCTGGGAATGTACTGCGGAGCCAGGCTACACAAATTTGTGCCCCAGAAACTTATCAAGATAATGCTGGGGCTTATCATAGTATTTGTTGCCGTACGCTATATCACGCAGTTCTTTGTAAGATAAGCCTGTAATCGTACGCAATAGTTAACAATATAAGGTTTTCTTTGACCTTTTTCTCCGCCATTCCATCAGCAGATGGTGGGGTCAGGTCGCATCAATATTTCTCGCTATCAGCCCGTTTAACACCCCGATCAGTTCTTCCATCTTATAGGGCTTGGGGATACAGGCACTGAAACCGTACCGTCTAAAGTCATTAATTGCCGGGTCGCTCGTATAACCGCTGGTAACAACGGCCTTAACATTATTGTCGATCTTAAGAAGTCTTTGAACGGTTTCCCTTCCTCCCATCCCCTCGGCAACCGTTAAGTCCAATATAACGGCGTCAAAGGGTTGTTCTGACCTGATAGCCTCCTCATACAGTTTTATTGCTTCACCCCCTTCCATGGCCAGCGTCACCTCATATCCGACATGCTCAAGCATGCGTCTCGTAATATCCCTCACCAATTCCTCATCGTCCATGACCAGAATCTTTCCCCGGGCGATATTACGGCTTTTCTCCGGGATCACTTCTTCAGAGACTTCTCGCCTGGACACCGGAAGGTATATAAAGAACGTTGTCCCCCGTCCTAACTCGGATTTTACACTAATATGGCCACCATGTTTTTTGATAATCGAATAGGCGGTTGAAAGCCCCAGGCCCATTCCTACCCGATTACCTCTCTCTTTGGTCGAAAAATAAGGATCAAATATCCTTGATAAATCTTCTTCAGAGATGCCCCTTCCCTGATCCCGAATGGATATCTTTACATATCTCCCCCTTTTCGAAGGCAAATCCGGCTTAATATCTTCGGTAGCCAGGGTAACGTTCTCGGCTCGTACCTTGATAACCCCACCCTTGGGCATAGATTGGTCAGCGTTGCTAACCAGATCTTTAATAACATTTCTCATTAACTCCCGGTCAACATCGACGACGCACAGGTCTTCAGCGATAGAGACCTCACATCGGACACCGGAACCTGGTACAGGACTGACGGAATCTCTTATGAGATCCCCGATACGGGTTGGTTCCTTAGCCGGTTCCCAGTCTGCCGAAAAAGTAATCAATCGATCAGTTAATTTTTTCTCCCGCCACGCAGCTTCTTCGGCTATCGTCAGTAGCTCTGAAGCGCTATTTTTCGGATCCATCCCCATCCTGGCCAGCTTGATGCTGCCCACGGTAACCGCCAGCAAGTTGTTGATATCATTTGCCACGCCGCCCGCAAAAGTAGCCATCGATTCGAGTTTTCTGGCCTTAAGCAATTCTTCTTCCATTTTGCGTTTTTCGGTGACATCGCTCAGGCTGTTCCTTATCCCAACCACCTCGCGTTTCTTGCAGATTGGGGCAGAGTTTACAAGGGCGAATATTTCTGAACCATCCTTCCTCAACATTCTGTACTCAGTTGGAGAAACCTTCGCTCCTTTTAAAGTCTTCTTAAGGTAATTGGCCGCTCTTTCTTTTTCGCTCGGATGAAACAAGTCGAGCAGGTTAATCCCGCCATCAAAATCAGAACGTGAATAACCAAAGGTCTCCAGTCCAACGTTGTTGATGTATCTGACCACCATATCAATGTCCGCCTCGCAAATCACGCTCGGCAACATATCCGCCGTATCCCTGAACCGCTCTTCGCTCTCCCGCAGTTCCATCAGTGCTTTCCTGCGCTCCTTGATTTCCTTTTCAAGCTGTTCATTGGCTGTTTTCAGTTCGGCAGTACGTTTAAAAATCGCCTCCTCAAGCTCCTTGCGATATTCAAGGAGATAATCCATAATTGCCTTTTCCGTGATTACACCAACAAATTTATCCCCCTTGAATATCGGAAGCACAAAGCTCTGGCTTTCTTTCATCGATTGTAAGACCGACTCCATATCCTGTTCAAAATCCACCCGAGGCCTGTGATGCAGACAATCGATTACCAGTTGATGCGGCGATTCGATGACATCGGAAGACGTAAGAATCCCGGCAAATGCGCCATCATCCATCACCACCAGGAACGAATTAACCAGGAGCCGCTCCTCTACAGAGTTGATCCCGGCGTACGAGTCGGTTGTCTCATATGTCTTTTGAACCAGATGCTTGATCTTCATTACGCCTGCTCCAGGGTCCCCTCTATATTTTCAACGCACATCCTCACGTTGAAGTCTACCTTCACAGTTTCACCCGGAGTAATAAAGGGGAAAACTTTCTCTTGAAGTATCCCTAGGACTTTTTCGGCCGGCATACGTTTTAGGATTTGTTTGCTTATCAGAGCTGCCTGCACGGTGGCATCATCCAGTTCGATCATCTCGAAATTTTCCGGTGCCAGCAGGCTTAAGC
>CAYSYZ010000020.1:3039-19783 GCA_964435205.1 uncultured Desulfovibrionales bacterium | reverse complement strand
GGCTTAAGCATTTGGAAATGCCCACTTTTCCATGCGGACACCTTCTACCAAGAAGGAGTATATCTCGGAAGGGAGGAAACTTTACCTCTTCAAAATCCATTGAAATAACATATCTTAAGTTTTCCCTCATAAAGTACCTCCGGTGCAAGGCATTTCAAACATTCCATTCTCGTTTTAAAAGTATCGAAGTGTCAAGGTAAAAACCAAATAGTGCGCCTTTTCACAGTCCACGTCCCAACCGGAATTTTTCTCTTAAAGAAGGTCGAAAACTGCGACTCCCCGCCCGGACAATAACCCGCACCTAGGCCTCCGGATATGCCGCGCCAACTCAAAATCTTCCACGGTTAACTGCCACTATAACAGCCTGACTCCCTAAAATAATTACCGAGTAAAATCCTTCTCTCACCATAAGGAAACATGTCTGCTTCCCACAAAACCGCGCCCGAATGTACTGGCTGGACCCTTTTCGGTATAGAAGAGGGTCCGGCACGCACGCGAAAACTACCAGCGTTCCGTACCCATTATCTCAGCAATATTGACGCACTTCTTTTTTCTTCTTCTGTCAACTCCTTGCTCTTTTTCACCTTGCCTTTTACGGCCTCAACCGGGCAGGCATACTCATTTCCCTCTTTGTCATAAATCCACACAAGCTCTTCGTATCCCGGTAACATATACCCTCTTTTCTTTTTATGGGTTCCGAAGGGCCATTTTCTTCCTCTATGTATATGCTATACAGCGCATATAAGGCACGTCAAGCAAGTTGTTTATCTAAAACATTGACCAATGAATCTCTTGGCTCCCACACCCGTCCGGTATCAATAATGTGCACCACCCTCCACCCTCGGGTCTTGAGGCTCTGGCCGATAAAGCGGCGGTGGCATCTCCACGGGAGCCTTTCCGCGCACATGAAAACCGTAGGGCTTATACGGGCCAGCTTCTCCAATTCTTCCAGGCCCCCTCTATAGGCCTCGGTCCCCATATAAGCCTCGTAGCCCCCCTTACGGTAACCGCCCAAGGTTTTACCGAGGTGGACATAAGTTATGGCATTTTCTTCCAGCAGGCGTCCCAGATTTTCTTTCTTGAAATGTTCAAACCGGCTGGTAGGAAAACTGCGCACGTCAACTAAGGTTTCTATACGATAGTTCTTCAGGATGTCGACGAATTCCCCCGGAGTGCGACTGCTCGAACCAAGGCTGTAGATGATGGGTTCGGCCATGGGGAAGGGGCTCCCGTTACGTCAGGACCGCCCGACTTTTTCGCGTCGCCGAAAGATAACCCTGACCGGACACCGGTCAAAGGCAAACCTCTTTCGTAGTTCGTTGATAAGATAGCGCTGATAAGAAAAATGGATGGACTCAGGATAATTTGCAAACACCACAAAGGTGGGCGGTTTTATCCCCACCTGGGTCATGTAGTACAGTTTGACACGGCGCCCACCCCGAAGAGGCGGCTCGTGATGAGCGACTATTTCCCCCAGGGCCTGATTAACCTGGCCGGTTGAGATACGGGTAGTATATTCCTCGTACACCCTGTCAACTGACTTTAAAACAGTGTTAACCCTGTAACCGCTCAAGGCAGATATCTTAAGTAATGGGGCATATGCCATAAAAGGCGTGGTTCTCGTAATATCATCTATGACCTTTTTCTTGAGCCTGTCATCGTCCCTTAACAGATCCCACTTATTAACCGCTATGATACATCCTTTGTGATTATCTGAAACATAACCCAGAATATGAGCATCCTGATCGGTAATACCCGTAGTGACATCGATAATAACCAAGGCTATGTCGCATTCCGAAAGGGTCCTTAATGCCCTCATGACACTATATTTTTCCAGACGCTGACTTGTGCGGCCTCTTTTCCTTATTCCAGCGGTATCAATCAGGCGATACTTTTTCTCCCCTGCCTCCAGGATGGTATCCACAGAATCACGTGTGGTACCGGCAATATCTGTCACCAGCATCCGTTCCTGGCCGAGTAGCCTGTTGACAAGCGAGGACTTCCCGACATTCGGCCGTCCCAGTATGGCCACCCGTATAACCTCTTTTCCGACTGCCTCTACCCTGCGCTCCGCCGGGATATGTGAGATGAGTGCATCCATGAAGTCCCCGATGCCGTAACCATGTTCGGCCGATATCCCGTAAATGGGATCCACACCCAGCTGGTAAAAATCTGAAAGAAGATCCTCCTTTTCCGGACTGTCTATCTTATTCACCACGTAGAATACCGGTTTTTGTATCCTGCGGAGGCGATCAATGGCTTCATGATCAGTAGCCGTCAAACCTTCTCTCCCATCCATGAGAAAGATAACAGCATCAGCCTCTTCCATAGCCAGAGTAGTTTGTTCCTGCATCTTTGAGACCAGTTGATCATCGCTGACCGGTTCGAATCCGCCAGTGTCAACAAGCGTAAGCTGCTTCTCATCCCAGGCCACCTGACCGTAATTTCGATCCCTCGTGACCCCTGGCATCGAATCCACAAGGGCCTTCCGGGTGCGGGTCAGACGGTTGAAAAGGGTTGATTTACCGGTATTCGGCCGGCCTACAACAGCCACTAAAAAAGACATAAACGCCCTCAAAGACGCATTAGATTTGACTCACTACCTGGCGCAGTCTTGCAAAACCCAAGAAAATCTCCCGATCCAGAATGCTTTTCAGGTTTTTTATGGCCACGGGGATATATGACTCAAACAAGTTTTTTTTCTTAACCTTGGTCAAGAAACCAAAAGCCCCCAGCACCTGGAGGGCACGCTGAAGGGCTATGTACCAAAAATAGCGCCGGAAATCTTTTTCCTTAATCTGGGTTAGTCTGCGCAGCCTCATGAGATATTCCTCGAATAATGTTTCTTTCATGTCGTGCGGCAGGTCAACATAAGGATCAAAGAGAAGGGAAGCCAGATCGTAGGCGAGAGGGCCAAACCGTCCGCCTTGAAAATCTATTAAGCGCAGCCTCCCCTTGCAGACCATGAGGTTCCTTGACTGAAAATCGCGATGTAAAAAAAACCCGGTATCTGGTTCACCGGCCCGATCGGCTAACCTTTCAAAATCCGGGGCTAGGTCGGGCCAGGTAACCCCAAGCCCCAGATAGCCGCGTAAAAAAGCATCCACAAAATAACCTGACTCCCGCTCCAGCATAAGTTTACGATCATACCTCGGGGTATCACAGCAATACCGGGCATCAAAGCCTTCGGCTCCTCTTACCTGCATATTTACCAGGATTTCAGTGGCCTCTAAATACCATCTCTCCACCTCCCGGGCATCATTCGCTTCCTTAACTGCCTGCTCGAGATGCGTATCTCCGAGGTCTTCCATGATTATGGCCCCGGTTGCCCGGTCATAGTCATAGATAATGGGTGTAGGTACATCTTTTGAGGCCAGATGCCGACCGATGTAATAGTATGCCGCGTTCTCCTTAAGATGCACAGCATCGCTGCCTTCAGGGAGAACAACTATCAGTGATCCCCTGGACCCTGAGAGGCGATAAAAATGGCGATTGGAACCGTCACCGGCGAGTCTTATCAGAACCGGTTTTACCTCTTCATCCGTTACCAGAGAACTATAAGTCTTTACAATATCCTCTAACACAGTTTAATCTCCGGGGTAGACGCCCTGTATTACCGTATCTGCAATCCGGCTATTCATCTTTACCCTTGTTCCTTCCCAGATTACTGTGCGCTCCAGATGGACCCGAGACTCCACAGAGACGCCATCGCCGAGAGAAACCCAATCCTCAAACACCACGTCTTCGCCGATGGACACACCTTGCCCAAGGTAGAAGGGAACGTTACCCGGCAGCAGTTCATCTATCCCGCTCACCCGTCCTTTTAACAGATCACCGTGAAGGGCCAGATAGGCCTCTATTGTCCCAATGTCTTTCCAGTAATGGCCCTCAGCCCTCAAAACACCCACCTTTATCCCCTTTAAGATGAGAGTGCAATAGATATCCAAAATATCCTGATAGCTGCCTCCCGGAATAAAGGACAAGACTTCGGGATTAATGACATGAATACCGGTGAAGGCCATCTGTCCGTCCCGACGGCAGCTAAAACCCTGTATAAGGTCGCAGCCATCAACATGGACGTTGTTGTATTCCGGGTAATCGTGGAGAACCATGGTCACCATGTTTCCGGAAGCGAGGTGAAAGGCATATGCAGTTTCTAAATCTATGGTTGTAAATATGTCTCCGTTTATCACCAGAAAAGGGTTATCCTCCAGAAAGCGTTTGGCATTTCTCAGACCGCCGCCCGTCCCCAGGATAATCTCCTCGCGAAGAACGCGGATGGTAAGTCCGGACCGATCAAATTTTTCGAGAAATTCCGCGACACGATCACCCAGGTGATGGACATTAACCACTATCTCGGTCACACCGGCGCGCCGCAGTTGTTCAATAATTATTGCCAAAATCGGCCTGTTGAGAACAGGGAAAAGAGGTTTCGGTTTTAGGTAAGTAAGTGGTCGAAGGCGCGCGCCATAGCCTGCTGCCAGAATCATAGCCTTCATCTCGTTCTTTCATCCCTCCTCAGCAAAGAGAGGTACAATGGCGCCTCCGAACCACTATCTGGCTGACCATGCTAACAAAAAATGATCTTATTAGGCAGGAAAATACTGGGAACAAAAACAGAATGAAAGTTTAAACCAAGAACTGAATATATTAACTAAAGTTTATGCCTTGAATTTGCCAATGCCCTCTTTTAGCTTGTCGATGCCTTCTTTTACCTGGCGAACGTCCTTTACTCCGGGCAGATCATCCACGGCCTTGGCCAAGGGATTTCCTCTGGCCACAGTCGAATCCTGATCCGTGTCTCCCAGATCCTTTGTAAGAAGTTCTTTGCCCTCCTCCTGGACTTCATTCAGGCCCTTCTTAAAAGAACGAATACCCTTACCCAGATCTCGACCGATTTCAGGAAGTTTCTTGGCACCAAAGATGAAGAAGGCAACTATTAAAATAACGACTAGCTCTTGCGTCCCTAAACCAAACACATCCGTTCTCCTCCCGTACTGATCCGTTTAAACTGAAGAGGCATCAGATTTGGATTTACTGCTCTCTTCTATTTTAGCCCTATCAGATGAAATATCCTGTTCATCGCCCCGGATACTCTTGCGAAAGTTTCGGATACCCTTACCGATACCAGCCCCTATCTGTGGCAGTTTACCAGCGCCAAAAATAACCAGAATAATAACCAAAATAACTAAAAGCTCCGGCATTCCTAACCCAAACATTTAAAAACCCCCACGGCATCTTAATAAAATATTGAAATATTGTTAGCACCCTTTATTAAGGCTGTCAATTAAAAAGGTTGGCATCGTGCCAGTCCGGCCAATTCATGGTATTTGAAGGCACTACACATTAAACCGGAAGCTTATTATGTCGCCGTCCTGGACAATGTAATCCCGGCCTTCCAGCCGTACCCGCCCTTTCCTTTGTGCCTGGGCGTAAGAGCCGAACTCTATAAGGTCATTATACGCCAGAACTTCGGCCCGAATAAAACCCTTTTCCATGTCAGAATGTACTGCGCCTGCTGCCTTCTGGGCATTGGTGCCCTTTTTGATAGTCCATGCACGGACCTCATCCTTTCCTATAGTAAAGAAAGAAAGAAACCCCAGGAGGGTATATGAGTGACGTATAATCCGTTGCATGGCCGGCTCGGCATGCACTTCGAAATCACCGCGGAATATTTCAGCCTCTTCCGGCTTCAACTGGGCAAGTTCCATCTCAAGCTTACCACAGACCTCAGTAACGGCAGTATTTGGAGGCACCTGCGGGATTTCTGGCTTTGCATACTCTTTTTCCTGGCTATTGATAACCCATAACATTGGTTTTGCTGAAAGAAATGCAAAGCCTTTAAGCAAAGCTGAGGATACAACCTCATTTGCAGAACGCAGCGGCCTTTCCTCTTCCAAGGCCGCAAGGCACATGGAGAGCAGACTGTATTCCTCTTCGTTTATCTTTCTGCCTTTTTTCTTATCTTCCTCTATCCTCAAAAGCCTCTTTTCCACCACCAGAAGATCGGCAAGCATGAGTTCGGATTCCACGTTCTGGATATCAGCCCAAGCCGTAGGCTTCATACCACCTGACTCAAAATTGCGAGCCACAAGTACTATCGCGTCTGCCGGCCGGATAAGATTCAACATCTTTTCATCAAAAGGCTCTCTTTTCTCACCAGAGACCTCAAAGCCGCCTACATCAACGTATTCAATGTGGGCATAGGTAGTCTTCTGCGGCTCATACACGGCAGAAAGTGCATCGACACGCGCATCAGGGACCTTGACCACACCAATATTTGCTTCCTTAAACCGTCCTCCTGCAGATATCGGCGCACGCCCTCCCGTCAAGGCATTAAAGAGCGTGGTCTTACCTGAGCCAGGCAAACCGATTATAGCCAGCTTCACTAGGCATCCTTTCTCCGACTAGCATTATCGCAATCAAAATTACAATGGCGTTCAAAATAACATCTGGTTGTTAATTATGCAATGATCGGAAAAGGCGCGTCCCGGACTTTTACTTCCCAGGCAATGGATGCAGATAAGAATACCTTGGACAATGTGTATTTTTTCCCTTATTATCGCTGCAAAGATATCGCTTCATAAGGCTTTAAAGGAAAGATACCGGCATGCGTGTAGCAATAATGAGTGATTCCCATGATCACATCTGGAACATGCGCAAAGCAATCAAACTGGTGCAGGAACAAGGCGTAGATTGCATAATTCACTGCGGTGACCTGATCTCACCATTCATGCTCAAGGAATTCAGTCCCTTTTCCGGACCCGTACACCTTGTCTCGGGGAATAATGACGGCGAACAACATCTTTTGACTGAGTACTGTCTGAAAGAATTTCAGCATATTATTCATCATGGGGTAACCGGCAAACTCCAGGCAGGACGTTACCGTATTGCCTTCACCCATTACTATCCCATGGCCCGCGGCCTTGCGGCCTTAGAAAACTACGATCTGGTCTGCTATGGACACAGCCACGTTTATAAATCAGAGAAAATCGGAAAAACCATATACCTCAACCCCGGTGAGATCATGGGGAAGGAAGGACCACCAACCTTCTGTATCTTCGATACGGCTAGCGAAGAAATGGTAAAACTATCATTCTAAAGGGCTTGAGCGCCAATGACGACAAACGAATACCAGAGAAAGGCGTTTCATCTTTTGGGTCTTTGCATCCCATCAGCCTACACGTGGCTGCCACAAGATACTTTTTTTTATCTCTTTTTCCCGATAGCTGTCACGCTCGTACTGGTTGACCTGGCAAGGCTCAGGCTAAGATGGCTGGGGGGGATATATCTGCATGTTGCCAAAAAACTACTGCGCGACAAAGAATATACCCAACCCGCAGCTAGTTCCTACTTTCTCATCGGTTCCGCTCTAACCATTATCTTTTTCCCGAAACAGATCGCCATAGGCGCCCTCCTGGTCGTTTCCTTATCTGATGTCGCCTCTGCGTCAGTCGGCCGCCGCTGTGGAAGACACAGAATATGGAACAAGACTTTAGAGGGTAGCGTGGCTTTCTTCGTTTCGGCCTGGTTAATTTTGACCTTGTATTTCGGTGGCCAGCCATTTAAACACCTCGTACCCGCATTTGCCGGAACCCTGGCTGAAGTTTTGCCCTCCCCTATCAATGACAATCTGACCATCCCCCTGGTTATCGGTTTATCCTATACGATTTTCTTTTAAGTTGACGATGGCTATACCGCCTGGTATTTTCAACCACGTAACCTCCGGAAATCCTCAATAACCCGGGATACATAAGAATGTCCGATCTCAAGGCCATTAATATCATCGGCGGCGGGCTGGCCGGAAGTGAAGCCGCGTATCAAGTCGCCAAAAGAGGCATCCGCGTAATACTTCATGAAATGAAGCCGGTCAAATTTTCCCCGGCCCATCAGTCCCAGAATCTGGCTGAACTGGTCTGCAGCAATTCCTTCCGGTCCAAGGCCCTGGATTCCGCGGTTGGCCTGCTCAAGGAAGAAATGCGCCGGTTAGATTCTCTGATTATGGAGACAGCAGATAAGGCCCGAGTCCCAGCCGGAAAGTCACTGGCCGTTGACCGCGAACGATTCTCTTCCTGCATCACGGAAAAACTGGCCGTCAATCCCCTTATAACCTTGGTGCGCGAAGAGGTTGCCGATATCTCAACCGATGGGCTAACCATCATTGCTACCGGCCCCTTAACCTCCGAGGCGTTGTCAAAGGAATTAGGAAAGATGATCGGCCAGGACTACCTGTATTTCTACGATGCCATAGCGCCGATCGTCTTCAAAGATTCCATCGACTTTGATCTGGTCTTCAGGGCTTCACGTTATGGAGAGGGTGAAGGAGATTATCTGAACTGCCCCATGGATGAAAAACAATATAAGCACTTTATCCAGGAATTAAAGAAAGCTGAAAAGGTGCCTCTGAAAGCCTTCGAGAAACCGATCTATTTTGAAGGCTGCTTGCCCATCGAGGTTATGGCCGAGCGCGGCGATGAGACCCTTCGCTTTGGGCCAATGAAACCGGTTGGTCTAAAAAACCCACGCACTAAAAAAGAACCTTATGCCGTCGTTCAGTTAAGACAGGAGAATCTTGCCGGCACCCTGTACAATATGGTCGGTTTCCAGACCAAGCTCAAATGGCCGGAACAAGAGCGCGTCTTCCGTCTGATCCCCGGCCTGGCAAAAGCAGTGTTCGCCCGGCTGGGCAGCATTCACCGAAATACGTTTGTCAAGGCACCGTCGGTTCTGACCAAGACTCTGCAACTACAAAGAAATAAAAATACTTTCCTGGCAGGCCAGATATCCGGAGTTGAAGGATACGTGGAATCTACGGCCATGGGATTGCTAGCCGGTATAAATGCCGCCCTCCTCGCAAAAAATAAGACCTTGATTATACCACCAGCCGCTACCGGCCATGGTGCCTTAATCAACCATATAACCGAAAGCAATCCTGAATCGTTTCAACCCATGAATATCAATTTTGGCCTATTCCCTCCGCTTTCCGGAAAGCTCTCCAGGAAAAAACGGGGAGAGATCTACTCAAAAAGAGCGCTTGACGCACTGGACGCCTGGATAAAAAAGGAAGACATTCTATCCCACGAGGCATAGCCAAGGAACGGGTCTGGCTCTTGCCCTTATTCCTTCAGCGAGGCAATAAATTCATCGATCGGGATCGCTGCCAGCGTCATACCCTGCATAGTACCACGTGCACCAAGCTCTACAGAAATTTTCGTAATGGCTTTATTATCTGATGCTTCGAGGATATTGACAAAATCATAGGGACCCAGCACAGCATACTGCGCCAATATTTTTACGCCCATGGCCTCTACTTCTTTGTTCACCTCTTTAATCCGTTCCGGATTCTTCTTGATCGTCTTTCTCCCTTCATCCGTTAAGGTCGTCAACATCACATAAGTAGCCATAGCAGAACCTCCGTTTTTTATTTTCTATTAAGCATTATGATCTCAAAACCGGGCACTTTTTGTCAACAGGATTCGTATCCCAGGTCTCAGGGCTATTGACGTCAAAAGCAAACCGGATAGAAGAATAGGTATCGTAAGATACAATCGGGGAATACCGGGGCACCAGACTCCCATGCAGGATTCCGGCCCGGCGGTCAGATTTACCGATTACCGGTTCGTGGATCTAATCCTTTCGTTGCTCTCTAACAATTCTCGTGGGCTGCCCCGGCTCGCCCTCCAACCGATAACCGTAGACAGATAGGGCCTGCGCTATCGGGCGTCCAAAAAAGAAATCCATCTCTTCCCTCTTCATATACACATTTTCCTCCATAAACATACGGACATGAAGATCATAAAGCATTATTTCCAGGGCCTTTTCTTCCGACGCCCGATCCAAATCCTGGCCTTTGTTTAAAATCGACCTCAACATCTCATGAGAACTGCGTTTTTCATGTGCTACAACAACCTCCCATAAAGGGTGATCCTCCATGAGTACCGCCCGCCGGGCCAGAGGTCTACGAGATGAAAGTATTTCAAAGCCTTCCGGACGCCAGCATTCTAACGCCGTACACTGAAGAGGACGGTTTTCATAGATACCACACCCCTTATCTCTGTAAAATATGCACTGTCCTCCGCCTGCAGTATCTCTCACCTTTATCATTTCCTCGGCCAAGACAACGTTACGACCTTCTTTCGGTGAGTAGCCAATCTCACCCTTTCTCAGGGTTAAAACATCCCTTTTATCTAAAACACCTTCCATCAGCAGCACTAAATCTTCCTCATAGAGGGTGGGACTGCTCTCTTTACAGCAATCACCACAGCGCACGCAGTACGGCCGAGTGGCATAGGCCGCCTTGCTCATTAAGGAATTCATCTTCTCCCAGGCATCACTTCTTTCTTCCAGCGTAAAGCGGTCCCACTTCTCGTAAATCTCTCTGTAAACAGGGTCTTTCTCTATAGCCATCAACACGTCACCCAATTTAGCCTTGGAATGCACAGCCTTCAGTAAACTGGGTATGGGCTGCTTCCACAAATTGACGAATTCATCTCTGGTCATTTTTTCTAATAACAATTACGCTCTCCTGGACAGTTGCTTTGGTTATTCTGCTTTTTACATCATAAATTCTATCCGTGCCACCTTTTTGATTGGCCCACTTTCGTTCCACAGGTGTCCCCCTCATCTCCATGCACTCAAGTCGCCCAGCCAGTTATGCACCGATAAACCGGTTGCATTTTTTGCGACTTATGGATATTAATGGCTTGAAAAGGTCTTTTCGCAAGGGATGATATGAAGAAAAAACTCATTTGCTCACTGGTGCTGATCGCATCTTTTGTTCTATTCGCATGTACCAGTACACCGGTAAAATATTATGCCTCAGATGCCTGTCTGGTCAAAAAAGGAGAAACAACCAAAAAAGATATTCTGGCCCTCTTTGGCCAACCAGACACTGTAGAAAACCGACCGGATGGCTCTGAAAACTGGTACTATTATAATGTGAAAGAAAAGCTTATAGATAGGATTCCATATGTCCGGGAAAAATTTCCACAAAAGGAAATAGAAATAATCAAGGTTGAATTTGCCGGTGAGATAGTCTCTACTTGTTATTACACAGTTAAAAAAGAAACAAAGTAATGTTTCACCAAGTTTTACCTTAAACGCTCAGACACTTTTTACGTAATTCGGCCGAACGAAAGCCTTCCACGGTCATTTTTTCAGGGCTCAGAAATAGCGCTAAACTCAGTGTGATAAATACTATGCTCCTTGACATCCCAATAGACTATGACAAGGCCCGCCAGAGGATGGTGGACACACAGATCATCCCTCGCGGCATAAAAGATCCCCGGGTTATCGAGGCCATGCGCAAGGTACCACGCCATCGCTTCGTTGAAGAAGCCCTGTACAGTCAAGCTTACAGCGATTATCCCCTGCCTATTGGTGAAAGGCAGACTATATCACAACCCTACATAGTAGCTTTGATGACCGAGGCTATGGAATTGAAAGGTACGGAAAGGGTTTTGGAAATTGGCACCGGTTCGGGCTACCAGGCTGCTATATTGGCCGAGTTGGCCTATAAGGTATATTCCATAGAACGCATAAATAAGTTGGTCATCCGGGCACGCTGTACCCTGGATGAACTAGGATACCGGAATGTCATTGTCAAATTTGCAGATGGCACCCTTGGCTGGAAAGAAGAAAGCCCGTTCGATGCCATCATCGTCACCGCAGGCTCCCCTCTTGTCCCCGTACCTCTGATTGACCAGCTAGCTAGTCCGGGAAGATTGGTCATCCCGGTAGGCGACCGCTATTCACAATCACTTATCAGGATTTCAAAAGAAGGCGAAACAATCCAAGAAGAAAACCTGGGCGGCGTCCGTTTTGTAAGCCTCATTGGAGAATACGGATGGGAAGAAAATACTAATGATCGCTAATGTAATCGAAATCTTAAGTCGGTTTATCATTGAGACCATCAACTCCCTAGGGTACTGGGGCATCGTCTGGCTCATGGCTATTGAAAGTGCCTGTATCCCCCTGCCCTCTGAGATTATTATGCCCTTCTCGGGCTATCTGGTCTTGACCGGCAAGTTTAACCTATGGATGGCGGGATTCATGGGTGCTTCGGGCTGCGTATTAGGTTCAGTCATAGCCTACGTGGCCGGCTTTTACGGCGGCCGTCCCTGGATCGAAAAATATGGCCGATACATGCTTATATCCCACAAAGACATAACAAAGGCCGATCAGTGGTTCACCCATTATGGAGAAGCAGCTATCTTTTTCAGCCGCCTCTTACCGGTTATTCGCACATTTATATCTCTCCCGGCCGGTATAGCACGGATGCCCTTGTGGCGTTTCATAATCTACACTTTTTTGGGCTCACTACCCTGGTGCTTGGGCCTGGCCTATCTGGGACTACAACTTGGCAATAACTGGCCGTCTCTGCGTCAGTATTTCCACAAATTCGATTTGGTAATCGGCATCATGGCCATTGCCGCGGTAGCGTGGTACATCCTGCGGCATGTGCGGCATGTGAAAGAATCAAAAACCAGTTCTACTGAGAAGGAAGGACGTTTCTCTTGATATTTAACCCGATTTCTCGGACCTTGGCCACAACTTCTTCTTGATCGATAGTCTTGATAATTCCATTCTCCATGACCACCTGGCCATCTATGACGGAAGAGACGACATCAGCGCCGGTTACGGCATAGACAAGGTGTGAGTACAGGTTATAAACTGGCGTTAGATGAGGCCTGTTCATGTCTACAATAATTATGTCCGCCTTCTTACCGACTTCAAGGCTCCCAATCCTTGTCTCAGCCCTGAGTACTTTCGCCCCGCCAATAGTAGCCATATTCACAGCCGTCCTGGCATCCATAACCGTGGGATCCATATGATAAACCTTGTGCAGTTTGGCCATAGTGCCTATCTCTTGGAAAAGGTCGAGGTCGTTATTACTGGCGCAGCCATCTGTACCCACGCCAACGGTTATACCCGCTTCTAAAAGTTCGGGCACCGGTGCCACTCCTGAAGCCAATTTCATGTTGCTCTCCGGGCAATGGACAACTTTCACCCTCTTTGCGGCCAAGGCCTCTATATCAGCCTTATCGAGGACCACACAGTGATTGGCCACAAGATGTTCATCCAGAATCCCCAATTCCTTCAGATGAATTACCGGTGAGTGGCCATATTCGGTCTTAATTGCCTCCACCTCCTGCTTGGTCTCGGCAACGTGAATAACAATAGGAACATCATATTTTTCCGCCAGATCTTTTGCCCGCTGGAGGAGATCCGGCGAGCAGGTATAAGTAGCATGGGGGTCAATAGTAATAGAGATAATGGCATGCCCCTTCCATTTGAGGATGAGTTCTTCTGTGTACTGAAAGCCGTTTTCCAGTTCACCATAGCTGGGTGAAGGGAAATTGAATAATCCCTCGCCTATCCAGGCCCTCATGCCAGCCTTGGCTGCAGCCTGGGCGACTTGATCCGTAAAGAGGTACATATCGCAAAAACTGGTAGTTCCAGAGCGTATCATTTCCACGCAGGCCAGAAGCGTGGACCAGTAAACTGTATCCGCATCAATCTTTCGCTCGGCCGGAAAAATATAATCATTAAGCCAGGTCATAAGAGGAAGGT
Source organism: uncultured Desulfovibrionales bacterium (assembly GCA_964435205.1). GTDB lineage: Bacteria > Desulfobacterota > QYQD01 > QYQD01 > QYQD01 > CAYSYZ01. Next base: position 6,211 of record CAYSYZ010000020.1, on the reverse strand, counting down.
CATCGGCTAATCCCCGAAAGCAGGTCATAGCGGCGTGGGTGTGACAGTTGATAAGGCCAGGCATAATTAACCCGTTATCGGCCTCAAGCCTCTGCCTTGCTACTACTGAATCGGCAATCTGTCCTCTTGGTCCTATGGCCATGATGCTGCCTTTTTTTATGGCCACCGCCCCGTCTTCAATAATTTCACCCTTGGCATTGAGGGTGAGTACCGTTCCCCCGGTAATGACGAGATCAGCCATTATTTTGTGATTACTGTCGCCCATGTAAAATAAATACCCCTATCCTTCGATATCTTTAAGCAGCTTGGAAACCAAGAGAACCAGGTTTGGCTCCACCCCGCTCGCTGTGGCAATAACATCTTTTATATAAACCGGTCGCATGCAATCCGGAAGATTCAAATTGGCAATTACAGATACGGCAAAAACCCTCAGTCCAGCATGATTGGCCACTATGACCTCCGGTACGGTAGACATACCGACGGCATCGGCACCGATCATTCTTAGGAAGCGTGTTTCAGCCGGAGTCTCCAGACTTGGTCCGGAGACAGCCACATAGACGCCTTTTTGTATGCTAATACCAGCATCAAGGGCCACTCGCTCCGCTTTTTCAGACAGCTCCCGGTCATAAGCCGCGGACATGTCTGGAAAACGCGGTCCCCACTCATCTATGTTCGAACCCCTCAAGGGATTTACCCCCATAAGATTGATATGGTCACGGATAATCATCAGATCTCCCGGCTTAAAGAGCGGGTTTAGCCCTCCGGCAGCATTTGACAGGATCAGCGTCCTGACTCCCAGCGAGGCCAGGACGCGCACCGGAAAAGTGACCTCCTCTAAGGAATAGCCCTCGTAAAAATGAAAACGGCCCTGAAATGCCAAGACAGCCTTGCCACCAAGATGGCCGATAATCAACTGTCCAGCATGGCTTTCTACGGTAGACTTCGGAAAATGGGGAATATCGTGATACAAAATGACCTTGTGCTTCTCAATACGATCTGCCAGCCCTCCCAACCCTGTTCCGAGAATAATACCGACCGTGGGATGCATACGAAGAAGGCTGGATAAAAATCGCGCGGTCTCGTCGACTTTTATACGATATTCTAGGGTGGTCACGATAGGACTTCTGCCTCCGTATGTCTTGATATCATTGTCTGATTGTCCTTAAAAGGGCACCATGAACATCACAACATGTAAACTCCCTACCAGGAGATCTAAGAGAGAAAATGTATCTGATATCGCTAAGGAAATCAACTAACAACATGGACCACACAAGAAAAATCAATTGTTTGAATGGTTATGTATCGTCATGTTTTTTGAACCTCATCTTCAGCTCGCACACCCCCGAACTATTCCTCCTTTCAATGTCAAATCCCATTTTTTCGAACAAACTGAGCATCGGCCTGTTTTCCTGCAACACTTCCGCTGTAAAACCAAAAAGGCCCCGTTTCTTTGCCAAATAGGTTAGATAGGACAGCAATTCTGTGCCTATACCCATGTTTTGATATTCATCTCTTATTCCTAATGCCACTTTGTATGCTGCCCAGTAAAGAGTACCTCAGCGTGTAAATAAATAAGCCGCCCATGATCTATCTTCATACATTCTAGCCATTTTCAAGCCCTGGCCCTCATAACAGCTAATTACGGAATCCACATGCCCGGTTTTTAGGCCGGAAAGGATTAAAAAAACCGTCCTGAACCAATCGGCCAGAGATAGCATTCGCCAAGTGCAGTACGACTGCAACGGTCAGATTAGCCATAATAAGATCAAAAGGACCTTCGACTTCGGACAGAGGTTTCAGCGCTATTTTTACTCTGCCCACAAGGCCATTCCGGTAAACGTTTTCTTCTGCTATCTTAGCTGCCTCACTATCCACTTCCAGGGCTAAAACCATTCTACTTCCAAGTTTGACTGCGGCGATAGAAAGTATACCCGTACCTGTATCCATCAAGTACGGCCGGTCTATCACCCCAAAAACCCTTCGTGCACATTTCCTCCAAGATTTGGAGGCACATCAAAGTGCTCGGATGTCGGCCTGTCCCGAATGCTCGCCCGGGATTTATGCGAATTACCGCGTCTTGCGGCGCGGACGTCCCCTCCCCTGCAGGCACGATGACCAGAGGGGGTGAAACCTGGAAAGAAGTAAACGATTCTCTGCCCCTGTGGATGGACCTCGTTTCCAAACAAATGGAACCAGAAGCAGAATAATTATCTTCGATTGTCGCCAGGCATGCGTCCAACTTTCTCAGAATATTATCTAATTCTGTATTATAATTATATGGGAGACGAGCTATGCAGGATTTTGTGTCATTCGAAGTAAGCTGTTTATCGGGATGGCGAAACTCCACGCCTTGTGCATGGAGGCGGAAAAAATTATCTGGCAACGGAAAAAATTGAGCCGGAGCAACAATAGATACTTCTAACCAATCCGGCGCCTTATTCTCAACCAAGAATTCGATGGGTGCAGAATATGCTGCCATTTCTGTAGCGCAAACACTCAAAAAAGAATAGAAGAGCTATGAACTTTCGCGAAAAATGCCGATAAATAAGATGTATTGATACCCCGCACGCTGAAAAACTGCATATAAACTGAAAAAAAACTTGATTTGTGACTTAAAAACATTGTATACACTGGGTCAGCGAGAGATTAGCAGGGAAAGGAGTCAGGCTATGCGCTATCGGGTCTTCCTTATTTTTCTGCTTGCGCTAGTTTATATCCTACCTTCAGCCCCCGCCCTGGCAAAAACAAAAAAATGCCATGTTACCAAAAAGAAGCTCTACTACGTAACCAGTAAATACCATAGGAAGGTCCAAAAACACAAAAAGAAAATCACGAAGCGGAGTGCGTCCCGACGAATCAACCGCCACTATAGGTCTCGGCTCACCGCCCGTTCAGCGGTAGTATTGGACGCCGACACCAACCATATCTACTTTGCCCAAAATCCTTATCTCCCCTTGCAGCCAGCCAGCACAATCAAAATAGTCACTGGCCTTCTGGCATTGGAATACCTGGGTAAAAATGACCCTGTTCCAGTCAGCCAGTATGCCGAGGAGGCCCCGCGGCAAAAGGCATATCTCCGGTGCGGAGAAATATACCCGGCTATAGACCTCATTTACGCCACCCTGCTTCATTCAGCCAACGACGCCAGCATAGCTTTAGCTGAAAAGATAGA
>CAYSYZ010000020.1:0-3029 GCA_964435205.1 uncultured Desulfovibrionales bacterium | reverse complement strand
CGAATCATGACAAAAACAGCGCAGATCCTTGGGGCTAAAAATACAGTTTGTCGTACGGCTACTGGCCTAACTGCACCGGGTCAATATACAACTGCTCATGATCTTGCGGTTATCTTGAACAAGGCCATGCAGAATGAAAAATTCGCTAGTATTCTTAAAGTCCGGAAATTCGAAATCCAGGGTGGCAAGCTGGTTGTCAATCACAATAAAGCCCTCTGGCAAATTGCAGGAGCCGAAGGAGGCAAGACAGGTTTTACCCGCGTAGCCAGAAAAACCTACGTGGGTATGTTCAAAAGAAATAATCGCTCTGTTATTATCGCCTTCCTCGGCAGTAAAGATCTGTGGGCCGACGTACGCTGCCTTGTCCGGGAAGCTTTTTCTGATGTAAAACCGACCATTCACGCGGCCAAAACCAAGCGAGAAGTATCGTCTATTTAACCTAGGTCTCGTAAGCCCCTACTTTTTATTCATGCGGAAAACCGGCTCAAGGCTGCTTAGTTCAGCAAATCGGATAATCTCATCCTTATATTCTCGCACATACGGACAATCCCACACTGCAAGAATCTTTTCCTGGGCCACATAGTAGTTATCTTTGTCCGTCAAATCGTCGATGTTTACGTTGTTTGTCGATGCAATAAGCCGGACACCTTCCGGATCAAAAACTTTTTCCAGAACAACGGGGAAAATTTGTGGTAAGTGGCAAACCTGAGGGCGTTTTTTATATGTTGTACAACGCCCTGTTCCCTTGTTTAGATTCGGACAAAAAGAGCCTCGAGTAAGGATAAGGCCCCATCCTTGACGCCAACAATAGAGGGCAGGATCCATCACATAGAAGGGCTGGCCGTCTACCATTAAGGGGGGTTCTGCAAAAGCGTCAGTACTCCGGGTCAATTCAGTGTTTATTCTGGGCAACGCAAATAGAGAAACTTCCTCTTCGGACAATGCCAACTCAAAGAGTTGATTTTCTTCTTTTTCCAACGGGCCTTGACAGCAAATAGTACAATTATACTGCCCACAAAGGGCAGAATTTATTCTCCCTAGCTCCCGCCTCATCATCTCCTGCTTTATCTCTAAAACAGTCCCGGCAAATATCTCCAGGGTTTTTTTGTCTGAATCCACAACCAACCGATTTCTGGTTTTCAACCCTCCTTTCTTGAATTGTTCATAAGGCGCGAGCACCTCCAGATAATCCTTCAGTATGGCCTGAGGATTATCATAGAATACACCGTCAAGAGTTATGTTTTCCTTCAGTCTGGTCACAGCCGCGTCAATACTTGGCAATTTTGCAGTAAAAAACAGACTGCTCACCAGGAACGTAAGTGGCACTAGCGGCCTTCTGAGCAAGTCAACACCCGGATGCAGATCTTGCATTATTTGCTCCTCATCTAAAGATTTGTCGCACTCTACACGATTTTCTCCAGAAACTTCAAGGCAATATTTTTAAAACCAAAATTCCTGAGCTGCATTTTCAACCAGTAAATTCAATTACTTTGACAATACGGTTCTTATCCCTTATAATGCGCAGCCACTGTGCAATACATACCTGTGATCGGTTACTTCTAAAAAACAACCGCTAGATAAACGTATGATTGGCATATTTGATTCAGGCATCGGCGGTCTTACCGCAGTCAAAGCCATCTTCCAGCAGCTCCCTGACTATGAAATAGTGTACTTTGGGGACACGGCCCGTACACCCTACGGGACAAAAAGTCCAGCCACTATAATCGACTACGCCATACAGGATACTGAATTTCTGCTTTCAAAAGGAGCCAAAATCATCGTCATTGCCTGCAACACCGCCTCCAGCGTGGCCACAGAAGCGCTGCGGGATAGGTTTACCGGAATACCCATTTTCGAGGTAGTGACTCCTGCGGTCATCAAGGCCGCCAGGATTACAAAAAATTACAACGTTGGTATTATTGGGACGAGGGCAACCGTCAATAGCAACATTTACAGTCGAAAAATAAAGGAAGGGAATCCAAATATCAGGGTATATTCTAATGCCTGCCCACTTCTCGTACCCTTAGTAGAAGAAGGATGGTTCAAGCGCCGCGAAACAAGGATGATTTTGAAGAAATATCTTTACCCGTTAAAAAGAAAGCAGATTGATACCTTGGTTTTGGCCTGCACTCATTACCCGTTGCTTAAGGACATTATCCAGGTCAAAATGGGTAAACGAGTCAAGATCGTTGATTCATCTTCCGAATTGGCTGCACATGTTAAGAACCACCTTACCGAACATCCGGAAATAGATGGTACACTTAGACGGGGTCACAATCACCAATTTTATGTCTCCGACCTCACTCCAACCTTTGCAGAAATAGCCAAAAAAATCCTTGGTCAGCCCATAAACCTTTTGCTGGTGTGAACCTGACGGTCAAACGAAGAGGCGAAGCATTACCATGATGCGCCCAGATAAACACGCCGCGCAGAAAGGCAGTTATAAACCCAGGAGAAAAACTCGTTACGTTTGTCATGCCTGCAGGAAAGAATTCCCCTTTTGTTGGACGTGTCGGTGTGGATTTCAGATTTGCCCCACCTGCATGGAGGAAAATATGTGGGGTTTGTCCTGTAATGCTGTCACCTGGATATGTCCAGATTGCGGAGAAATGTGTGTATTCTGAAAGGCGTTCCCCGCTCACCTTGACATCCCAGCGTATTCGAATTATTCTTAAATAAAACGAAAAATCATATCTATAAAACTTATGCTCAAGTTTCTCGACGTATTTAGAAAAAGTAAGGCCGGCGCAAGGATTTCCGCCGACAGACGTATCTTTCAGCGCAAGTACGAGTCTTTTAAGAGAATACTAGTCGGGAATAACCGGGCTCTTGAGATCATAACTGATCTGGAACATACCTTTTACGAGGATAAACCCTTTACCATGGCCTATGTCCTGGCCCAGGCTGAAATATTAATAGGAGAGGTATATAACCTTGCTGAAGACCTCAATACCTTATCGGGAGAAAAATACCCTGGGCTTTTTGAATCTGCCGAAAGAATAGGCGTGGCCATCCTCAGCGAGCTGGAG
>CAYSYZ010000019.1:8435-22693 GCA_964435205.1 uncultured Desulfovibrionales bacterium | reverse complement strand
GATTCCAGGGGGGAATGAGACGATTCTTATTATTGATGATGAGGAACTGATTCGCGATATGGGAGAAGCGGTGCTCGAATCTCTAGGGTACGAAGTGCTCTTGGCACCTGACGGTGTCGAAGGAGTTAAAGTGTATACGGAAAGAAGAGATGCCATCGACCTTGTAATACTGGATATGATTATGCCAAAACTTGGCGGCAAAAAGACTTTTCAAAAATTAAAATCCATTAATCCGGAGGCTAAAATTATTATTGCGTCCGGTTACAGCATAGATGCTGAGGCTCGAGATGTGCTAGATTCAGGGGCTTGCGGCTTTATTCAGAAGCCATATGGAATAGATGAACTAGCTACAATGGTAAGGGAAACATTGGATAAACAATAATCCTAGATTATAGTTTTTAAGATCTTTTGTTCCTACCCTGTTTTTTCAGACCAAAAAGCATTTATACTTCTTTGGTAAGTCCAGCCTGTCGGGCATTTTTTATTGACTACACGAAACGTTTGACATAAATTTGAATCCTGATATCAGACGTGGTGCCTGCCAATGAGCATTGTTTTATTGAGAAAAGCAACCTCTGCGTCCGAAGGTGACCTGAAGAAATTTATCTCTCAGTACCCTGGTGAAGTGGAAGCGGGGTTGCAAATTCTTAAACAGGATTTCGAGTTCGATAATTCCCTTGCGGATTTCCTGTGTCGGGATGGTGCTCGGCGTCTTACAATACTACAGGCCACTTTAGGCGATCTTGAGGCGCACCTGCTTTGTGGCTTGGCGGCTATAGAGTGGATAATTAAGCGTAGGGATGTTCCTTCAGGGCTGTACGGCCGGGAGGCGCTTAATTTCGATTTAATGCCCCGGCTAATTCTAGTCGGCCCTTCCTTTTCACCTGCATTGATGGCCTCAACCAAGTTTATACAGGGTGTTGAGCTTGATTTTTATGCTGCAAACTTTCTGCGGGTTAATATGGTGAGGGATACTGGAACCGAAACCGCCTCCGGTGTTATGCTGGAGCGTATTCCTATAGAGAAAGCAAAGAAGGAAGAACAGAAGGTTGCTTTGCGCAGCCATGTCTATGCCATCGAAGAAAAATGGTTGAGAGATCTTTGTATCGATTTTATCAAGAAAGTGAAGGAACGCGCAAAGACGCTCAAATTGTCTACTCTTCCAAATGAACTGCTCTTGCGTTTGCCGAACGAGTCTACCATCCAGGTGAAGACTGATCCGAATTATTTTCAAGTGCATTTTGCCAAACGGGAATACAGTTCTCGGCCAATCCGCTCAGTGGAGGATTACACGCATTTCTGGCGCGAATTTGAGACATTCTTGAGGAGCCTGGACGGAGCGCCGCCCAGGGAAGAACCGGACCGAGCCGACCGGGGTGAGCCGGGTAAGGTTGAGGAGAGGAAAAAAGGGTTATCTGAGGCGGTCAGGCTTAGGGAAGATTTCATACGCAGCTTTCCGATCACAAATACCCAGCGATAACAGCATAGATATCCCATTCCGAGTTTATGCCCAAGGGTCCTGCCTGGTGATTCTTATGTTCATAAGCAGGTGAGGCGCCTGTTATCTCACGTCAGACTGATATATGCAAAGGGGTTGTTCACCAGGGTTAACCCAAACGAAGGTGTCGGTTTTTGTATTTGAGAGTAGATCAGTTATGGATTCAGGGCTTTTTTATTGAAGTTGACAAAAGACCCGTTTTTAGTAATTATGCCCTCATGTTTTGATACGTTATTGTATTTAAAGGGAAAAAATGGAAAGAAGGTATTCAAGACAGATTAACGTTGGTAGGGTGGCCATTGGAGGAGGAGCCCCGATAATAGTACAGTCCATGACCAATACCTTTACGCGTGATGTCGGGAGGACTGTTGAGCAAATTCAGCGCTTGGAGAGGGCGGGATGTGAGATAGTACGGGTCGCAGTCCCTGACCCGGAGTCCGCTGAGGCTATTAAGGCCATCAGGAAGCAGATCCACATTCCTCTTATAGCGGACGTACATTTCGATTATCGCCTTGCCCTGGCAGCTATAAAATCTGGTATAGATGGAGTAAGAATTAATCCCGGGAATATTAAGGGCGCCCGGAGACTGGCCGAGGTGGTGGCTGCGGCTAAGGATAGGAATATTGTTCTGCGTATTGGTGTAAATGCTGGCTCGCTGGAAAAAGATATACTAAAAAAGCATAAGGCCCCTGTTGCTACCGCTCTTGTGGAGAGTGCGTTGCGTAGCATCGAGCGCGTTGAAAACCTTGGCTTCGAGAACATTAAAGTATCACTCAAGTCTTCTGATGTGCGTACTACTGTGGAGGCCTACCGTGAGCTGGCTCGGAGGGTGGACTATCCCTTGCACCTGGGAGTTACGGAAGCAGGCGGGTTGTATTCAGGGACGGTCAAGTCAAGCATAGGTATCGGAGTCCTTCTGTATGAAGGCATCGGCGATACCCTTCGCGTCTCTTTGACCCGGGACCCGGTGGAAGAGGTAAAGGTGGCCTACGAGATATTGAAGGCCCTCGGTTTGCGCCAGAGGGGGCCGGAAATTATTTCCTGCCCAACCTGTGGACGCTGCGAGATTAATCTTTTTTCTCTGGTAGATGAGGTTGAAAGAAGGATAAATCATATAACCACTCCTTTTAAGGTGGCGATAATGGGCTGTGTGGTCAACGGTCCAGGCGAGGCGAAAGAAGCTGACATTGGTATGGCCGGAGGGAAAGGAGTAGGTATCATTTTTCGCCACGGTAAGCCTTTGAAAAAGGTAAAGGAAGCGGAATTAGTAAATACGTTGATGGAGGAGATTGAGACGTTGGAACTAGAGCACCGTACAAGGAAAGGCAGAGAGAATGCGAGTTAGCCAGTTTTTTCTTCCCACTTTAAAGGAGACACCGGCGGAAGCAGAAGTAGTAAGCCACAGACTCATGCTTCGTGCTGGCATGATACGAAAGCTGGGCGCCGGTATTTATTGCTATCTGCCTCTCGGATTGCGTGTGCTGCGCAAAGTAGAGGCCATTGTGAGAGAAGAACTGAACAAGGCCGGGGCTCAGGAAGTTGTACTGCCGATGGTACAACCGGGAGAATTATGGCAGGAAAGTGGGCGGTGGGAATTCTACGGGAAGGAATTGCTGCGCTTCAAGGATCGGCACGAACGCGACTATTGTTTAGGACCGACTCATGAAGAGGTTGTTACTGATCTTGTGCGGCGGGAGGTGCGGTCTTATCGGGACCTACCCTTAAATCTTTATCAGATACAGACGAAGTTTCGGGATGAGATCAGGCCACGCTTTGGCGTAATGCGGAGTCGCGAGTTTGTGATGAAGGATGGATACAGCTTTGATGTTGATGAGAAGGCTTCGGAAGAAACTTATTCTGTCATGTATGAGGCCTATCAAAACATCTTTCGCCGCCTGGGTCTTCACTTTAGGGCAGTTGAGGCGGATACGGGGAGTATAGGCGGCAGCTTTTCACACGAGTTCATGGTGCTGGCCGAAACGGGAGAAGATATTATTGTAAGCTGTACCAGCTGTGACTATGCGGCCAACATGGAAAAAGCGGAAGTTGTCTTGTCTGAAAATGTGTTAACTAAAGGTTCGTCCAGCCCCCTGGAGAAGGTGGCCACTCCTGGGAAAAGAACGGTAGAGGAAGTGACGTCATTCTTGGAGATACCATTTCAAGGCTTGGTGAAAACAATCCTTTTCGTGGTTGACGGCCAACCGGTGGCGGTCTTGGTGCGGGGAGATCATGAAGTCAATGAAATAAAATTAAAGAATTTGCTTGGGGCCCAAGAAGTGGCCCTGGCTGATGACAAATTAATTCGCCAGATTACCGGCGCGCCTGTTGGTTATAGTGGTGCAGTTGGGCTTTCAGTGAAGATTATAGCTGATCAGGCTGTACGCGGCATGCATGATTTCGTCATGGGCGCCAATGAGGAGGGGTTTCACCTTGTGCATGTAGACGCTGAGCGGGATCTCCATGTAAGCCTTTACGCTGACATACGGTTTGTCACAGCTGAAGATGTTTGCGCCAGGTGCGGCAAGGCCATAAGGCTTTGCCGCGGCATTGAGGTCGGACACATATTCCGGTTAGGCACTAAGTACAGTGAGGTCCTCAAGGCTGCCTATCTGGATAAAGATGGGCAAGAACGTTACATAATCATGGGTTGCTACGGTATCGGTGTTAGCCGTACAGTAGCTGCAGCTATTGAACAGAATCACGATGAAAATGGTATAATCTTTCCAGTGAGTATTGCTCCCTTTGATGTTCTTGTCCTGCCGGTTAATGTAAATGATGCAGCCCTTAGACAGGCGGCAGAGGATATTTATCACGATCTCTTATCAAAAAGGTTTGATGTCCTTTTAGATGACCGCGACGAACGTGCTGGGATAAAATTCAAGGATGCTGACCTGATAGGTATCCCTTTCCGCATAACCATAGGCGCAAAATTTGCCAAGGAGAGTCTGGTAGAAGTAAGGGTGCGCCGAACGGGTGAAACCTTGTTTGTTACGAAAGAACATCTCGCCCGGTCTCTGATTGGTCCGTGTCCAAAACACATAAATGGTTAGGTTAAACGATATCTTAGAATGTGTACGGAGTTATCTGCCCGAAGCTGATCTCGGTCCTATCGAAAAGGCCTATATTTTTTCGGCCAAGGTGCATGAAGGACAAGTGCGTTTGTCAGGCGAACCCTACCTTTCCCATCCGCTGGAAGTTGCCTATATGCTTGCTCAGATGCGGCTAGACATTGCAACCGTTGCGTGTGGTCTGCTTCATGATACTGTTGAGGATACACGGGCTACGATTGAGGAGATCAGAGACGTCTTTGGTGAAGACATCGCTCGAATTGTTGATGGTGTGACCAAGATTAGCCGGATGCTTTTAAGCAGTCGCATGGAAGAGCAGGCCGAGAACATCCGCAAGATGATTCTGGCCATGTCCAACGATATAAGGGTCTTGCTGGTTAAACTGGCTGACCGTCTTCACAACATGCGTACCCTGCATTATCAGACGGAGGCCAAGAGATTTAAAGTGGGCCGTGAAACTATGGACATATACGCTCCCCTGGCTGGCCGCCTTGGTATCGAGCGGATTAAGAGAGAATTAGAAGACTTAGCCTTTTCATATGTTCAACCAGAGACGTATCAGGACATTAAGAACAAGCTGGAAAAGAGCTTAGGTGAGAGCAAGGAATATATAGAAGAAGTCAAAGATATTATCAGGGGTGAGATGGCTGAATACGGGATTGAATGTGAGGTCAAAGGCCGCCCCAAGCACGCCTACAGTATATACAGGAAGATGGTACGACAAAATCTGCCATTGGAGCAGATCTACGACATTATTGCTTTCCGTTTGATTGTGAAGACGGTGAAGGAGTGTTACGAGGCATTGGGCTTCATCCATTCCATCTGGACACCGGTCCCGGGGCGCTTCAAAGATTATATCAGCCTTCCCAAGGCTAATATGTATCAGGCCCTGCATACCACGGTGATTGGCCCTTATGGCCGGCGGATGGAAGTGCAGATCAGGACTGAAGAGATGGATAATGTTGCTCGTGATGGAATAGCTGCCCACTGGATGTATAAGGAGGGCCGGGGAGTTTCTGAGGAGGAAAGTCGGCGGTTTGCGTGGCTGAAGCAGCTCCTGGAGTGGCAAAGAGATCTTAAGGATCCGCGGGAATTTCTGGAGTCGGTGCGTATTGATCTTTATCCCAACGATGTCTATGTGTTTACTCCCAAAGGAGAAGTGAAGGAGTTTCCCCGAGGCGCTACACCCGTCGATTTTGCTTATGGTATACACACAGAGGTTGGTCACCAGTGCACAGGCGCCAAGGTAAATGGGCGATTGGTTCCCCTTAAGTACGAATTGAAAAATGGTGACGTGGTCGAAATAATTACTACTTCCCATCACAATCCCAGCAAGGACTGGCTGAAATTTGTCCAGACGACCAGGGCACGGACCAGGATTAAACAGTGGTTTAAGACAAAGGAACGTGAAAGAAGTATAAGCCTTGGTAAGGAAATCTGCGAGAGGGAGTTTAGGAAGTATCAGCTCAACCTATCGAAGCTGCTTAAATCTGAGGAGCTAGCAAAGGCAAGCTTGGAACTCTCTTTCGGCTCGGTGGAGGATCTATTGGCCAGCGTTGGATATGGCAAAGTTTCTCCTGTTCAGATCGTAAGGAAGCTTCTTCCGCAGGGGCCTGTTGCGGAAGAAGTAGCAGCTATTCCTGAGAAGATTCGCAAAAAAGAGAAAAAAGGCCGGCCAGAGGGGATCAAGATCAAGGGCGTCGAAGACATCATGATTCGTCTTGGCCGGTGCTGTAACCCCTTACCCGGTGACGATATTGTTGGTTTTATCACCCGGGGACGAGGTGTAACTATCCATACAGGTAATTGCCAGAATATCAGCGACATGGATCCTGAAAGAAGGGTGGATGTTGAATGGGATGTCACGGAAAGAACGGCCCATCCGGTCAAGGTTCGGGTTGTTACACTGGACAAGAAAGGCCTGCTGGCCGCAATAAGCAATGCCATCAGCGCCTGCGATGCAAACATAGTAGAGGCTGATGTTCATACAACTTTAGATCATAAGGCAATTTGCAATTTTATTCTCGAAGTTAGCGACACCGCGCACTTAAAAACGGTACTGTTAGCAGTTAAGCACTTAGATGATGTAATTCGAGTGGAACGCTTGACAACGTAATGTGCCGGTGTTCTTCGGGGAGGCCACCTTTGAACTTGCAAGCGGTATTGTTGCCTAGGTTAGATCCCTTACTATAAATCTTCTTAAACGGCTTTAACTACTAATCCCGAACGAAGACAGCGCGTACAGACGACTATTTGACGGGAGCTATTTCCCTGGGCTGCCTTGATTCTTTTTAGATTTGGGTACCATCTACGCTTTGTTTTATTATTAGCGTGGCTTACATTGTGTCCCACGCGGGGGTGTTTTCCGCAAACTTCACACACCTTAGCCATAAGCACCTCCTTCAGAATCTAAAGCCATGAGATCTCAGAACGGCTAACTGTAACACAAAGTTATTTTTGCGCAAGTGCTTTTTGGTCAAAAATCCACAAACGGGGGCTCGTTAAGACCATTTTTATTTTTTTCGGATTCGTACGATAAGTCGTCTAGAAACAGCGGTTGTTTTTAACCTGTGAAGCGGCCGGGTGGAAGGACTAGGGGGCAGTAAGGTTGCAAGAAGATTTCGAAGAGAAATTACGGGAACTGCGGCTGGAAAACAAAATCCTGCGCTGCAGGGTTATGGAGCTAGAGCGCAGGCTGGGCCAGAGCGGTGCGGGGAGCAAGGGAGTCACCGTGGCGCAAGACCGCCGGCAAGAGGCGCGCCTTGATGTACTTTTAAAGGTGGTCGGCTGCGATGGTGAAAAGGATATCTCTGCATACATCGTGAATCTTAATGGAAATGGGATGTTGCTGGAGGGTTATGAGCAGATAACTGATGGTTCATATCTGTGCGTTAAAGTTACCCATCCGGAGCGGAATAAACCTGTGGAAATTCATGGGCGTGTGTTGTGGGTGCACCTTAACGCGGGTGCTGAGCCGCCTACCTATCAATGCGGTATTGTGTTTGAAAAGTTACCTTCGGAGGCGAAAAATTGTCTTCGCCTGCTTATGGATAATACCCGATTTGGAGAAATTGACTTTCCGCAGCAAGAAGATTGAACTGCGTCTATATCCGCGAGGGCTAAAATAGGACGCCGGGTTGATACCAATCTGGTACCCTGGGATCTGTGCCCATACGTGGTGTTTAGTGGCATATTGTTTCTGCCTGAGCTGTTTTCCAAAAGGGAGAGATTTCACGGAGTCGCTCGATAACAGGCGGCAGTTTTGCCAAGATATAATCTATTTCTTCTTGCGTATTATAGACGGAAAGCGAGAAACGAATGGACCCATGTGCTGCTGTGAATGGGACCCCCATGGCCCGGAGCACGTGGGAAGGCTCGAGTGACCCACTCGTGCATGCAGAACCGGAGGAAGCACAGATACCTTTTTCGGACAAAAGGAGCAAAATGGCTTCACCTTCTACATACTCAAAACAAATGCTGAGCGTGTTAGGCAAACGCTCTGCCCCTTTACCGCTTATAAGTGCGTTAGGGATGGCGGCCAGCAATCCGGCCTGCAACCTGTCGCGTAACATGCGCACTTTTGCGTTTTCTTCTTCAAGATGCTTCTCAGCCAGTTCACAGGCCTTGCCCAGGCCAATAATGGAAGCTACATTTTCAGTTCCTCCCCTTCGTCCGCTTTCCTGATGACCTCCGATAAGGAAGGGCGAAAATCGGGTTCCTTTACGGACATAGAGTACCCCGACCCCCTTTGGCGCATGGAGTTTGTGACCGGAGAGGCTTAAGAGGTCGATGGGGATATTTTTAAGGTTAATCGGTACCTTGCCCACTGCCTGCACGGCGTCGGTATGGAAGACCACGTTTCGCTCTTTGCACAGCATTGCGATTTCTTGGATAGGGAAGATTACACCGGTTTCATTATTAGCCCACATAATACTGACTATGGCTGTGTCATCACGGATTGAGTGTCTAAGAATTTCGAGGTCCAGCCTGCCCTTGCGGTCAACGGGTATTTCAGTTAACTCATAGCCGTGTTTGCTTAAATGCCGACAGAGATTGCGCACTGCCGGGTGTTCAACACGCGTAGTGATAATATGTCTTTTTTCTGGGTAACTTTCTAAGGTTGAGCGGATGGCGGTATTATCGCTTTCTGTGCCGCAGCTTGTAAAAATAATTTCGGATGGATCTGCGTGGAGTAAATAGGTCACCTGTTCCCGGGCCTTTTTCAAGGCCTTTTCTATTTGACCGCCGAAGGCGTGCATGCTGGATGGGTTCCCATATAGCTTACTAAAGTAGGGGAGCATCTCTTTCCGTACCTCGTCAGCTACCCGGGTAGTAGCATTATTGTCTGTGTATACTACTTTCACTATTTTACCTCTTCTACGGTAAGGTCTGGCTCAACAAGTTCACGTAACTTGGATTCCACGTATTGCTTGAGTGTAACTTCGCTGGCCGCACATGCAGCACACGTTCCACGCAAGGCGACCAAGACCTTTTTGCCTTCAATATCCATAAGCTCGATATTTCCTCCGTCGGCAAGAAGAGCAGGTCGGATTTCGCGTTGTAATGCCTCTTCCACGAGTTTCATGCGCTGGATGTTGGTTAGCGGTTTGCGGTGTTCCAAGACCTCCTGGGCACTCCAAACTTCCTGCAGGATCCCAGCGATGCGGTCATGGCATGAACCACATCCACCGCCTGCCTTAGTGTAGTCCGTTACCTCTTCTACAGTATGCAGGCTGTTTAGCCTGATGGCATCTTCGATTTCTTTCTTGGTCACACCGAAGCACTCGCAAACCAGTTCGCGTTCTTCAGCCGGGGCTTCTTGTCCCCGGTAGTTGGCAATAGCAGCCCTGAGGGCTTCCATGCCCATCACGGAGCAGTGCATCTTTTTTTCTGGGAGACCGCCCAGATACTCGGCAATGTCCCGGTTCGTTATCTTTTCAGCCTCTTCTAGGGTTTTCCCCATAATGAGCTCTGTCAGGGCCGAGGAACTGGCAATGGCGGAGGCACAGCCAAAGGTCTGGAACTTAACATCAGCAATGCGTCCCACATCATCCAGTCTAAAGGTGAGCCTCAAGGCATCTCCGCAGGCCAGCGAACCCACTTCACCCACGCCGTCGGGATTTTTCACCTCTCCCACATTACGCGGATGAAGAAAATGATCTTTAACTTTTTCTGAATATTCCCACATAGGACTGTCCCTGTGTGTTATTGTGGCATTAAGAAAAGTATCGCAAACAGCCCTGTTACTGTCAACATTGCCTTCGTAGACCTTGGGTATGTTTTTTGCCAGCGAGTTAGAGGACGGGTGAGGATTAACAAGTTGAGAGCCAAGCTAAAAAGCATAGAACGTCTTGTCTTTGTTTAAAATGCGGCAGCCATGGTCCTCAATGACGACCATATTTTCGAGGCGAACACCGCCCCAGCCGGGAATATAGATGCCTGGTTCCACAGTGACTACCGCCCCAGTGTTCAATTTGTCCTTGGAACGGGGGCTAAGTGTTGGCCCTTCGTGTACGGCCAGTCCTATGCCGTGGCCTAAGGAATGTCCGAAGGCCTGCCCGTAACCTGCCCTTGCTATGATATCACGGGCAATTGTGTCCACGTCTCTGGCTTTTAGATTGGCCTTTAAGCAGGCTATGGCAGCGAGCTGTGCCTTACGGACAATACGGTAGATTTTTTTAAACTTTGCACTGGGCTTTCCTAGCCAGAGAGTGCGGGTCATGTCCGAACAATAACCGTTTAAGCGCATGCCCAGATCGATGATGATCGGTTCTCCTTCACAGATGGGGCGGTCAGTGGGTGCAGCGTGGGGCTTTGCGGCGTTGGGGCCGGAAGCGACAATCGGTTCAAAAGACACCCCCTCCGCTCCGACGTTCCGACCCAATTTTTCAATCTCCCAGGCTATGTTTTTTTCTGTCATTCCTGGCTTGAGAATGTCGCTGATTTCTGCAAAGACTGCCTCGTTCAGATTTACGGATTCCTCAATAGCCTTTAGCTCTTCAGCAGTCTTCTTTACCCTGAGGTTTTCCACAATATTTTGGGTTGGAATAAGCTTTAGCGCGGACAATCTGTTCAGACGTTCATAGGTACTAAGCAGAAGATAGTGACTTTCAAATCCCATTCGGTGGATGGGGTATCTGCGGGTCAGGCTGGCGAGGGTTCTTGCTAGCCCAAGTTTAGTAATATTCACCTCATATCCTGAAGCTTCTTCCTTTGCCTGCAGTTCATAACGACTATCAGTCAACAGAATAAGTTTATCTTTAGAGATAAGCAAAGCTCCAGATGATTCTGTTAACTGAGCGTCCGCTGCTGTAAAACCGCTCAAATAACGCCGATTATCCGGATGGGTAATTAAAATGGCGTCTAATTTCTTATTTCGTAAGATTGTCCTTATCCGGGCGATTATTTTTTCCTGCTCAAGATGCATAATGGGGTGGCAACTGTAATGTGTTTTGGTGGGCTAAACAGATTTTAAAAGTTCTTTTTGTTGCTCAAGAAACTGGCTGAACCGAGCGTTAATTTCCGTTAAGATTTGAAGCCAGTCTTCCTGAAACTGTGGCTGCTGTTCCACGTCTATCTTGAGCTTTGCGTGAAGCTGTTTTTCGATTTGTTCTTGTAACCCGCCAAATTTCATGCCAAAACGGGCCTTGAGCTGCTCGCGTGCATCCAAAATGGTGCGTCTGTACTGTCGCAGAATCTCGTCAATTTGCGCCAGTATTTTTCGGGCCCGGGTATTATTCCGTTTTAGTACAAGGATTCCTTGCATAGCTTTTTTAATATTCTTTTCTATATCTTCGTCACGGGGGAGAGCAATATTGCGCAGCAAGGTATCCTGAATACCCTTCAAAAGAAAGCTAGGTGCTTTAGCTGGTTCAAACAGGTCCGTGAGCTCCACATCTTCTTCTCTCAAGTAACGAGCGGCCAGACGTCTGCCTTCATCAAGATAGATATCCTGCTTCATTTCTTCTTCTGTGGCCAGGCCCATCTTTTCCGCTCGTTCCATGGCCTTTTCCAGGGCACTTTTAATTTCCGCCATATATTGCCTCGGTTCGAATGTCTGCGTCCTGCCGGCACAGGCAGGCGATTTTCTGTTTATGAGTATAACATGATTTGAAGAGCGTCCAAAGGATTTTTAAGGAATCAGCAACTTGTCAGACGAGCGCTCATCTCCATTAAGTGATCTGCAGGAGCAGAGGAAGCCTAAGGGCAAATAAAATTACCCTGTAAACAGGCTGAGGCTCTCAATATGATACGTCTGCGGGAACATATCGAGGGGTTGAGAACGAACCAGGTCAAAGCCTTCTGCCCGCAGATAGTTTGCATCACGGGCCAACGTAGCCGGATCACAGGAGACATAAAGAATCTTGGAGGGATTAAGCCGGGAGAGCTTTTTTATTATGTGTCCGCATCCTTTACGGGGTGGGTCAATCACGATCAAATCAAAGGATTTTCTGTCTCTAATTAGGACGTCCAGACCCACTGCCACCTCTTCTCTTAAAAATGTAATGTTATCCAGTCCATTTGCCATCTGATTGAAGATGGCATTTTTTATACTTAAAGGGTGCGTTTCTATCCCCGTCACCTCTTTAACTTTTTTAGCCATGGGTAGCGTAAAATTACCCATGCCACAAAACATATCCAGTACCTTATGTTTTGGTGAAATTTCAGCCCACTCCATAATCGTCGTGATGAGCGTATTGTTTTGAGCCATGTTTACCTGAGAGAAAACGCCGGGGTAGAGAAAGTAGGTCAGGCTGTCTTCTTCCCGCACAAAGAATTTGAGAATTTCGTTTCTTGTAAGGTCCTCTAGTGCCATGAAACCGTTGGGTTCCTGAATTATGCAGGTTTTGATATCCGCTATCCGGTCAAATTGGAGACGAACAGGGGTTGCCTCGGCCGGAGAAAGCGGCCTGACGGTGTGCAGGACGGCGATTCCTTTGCCTTCTTCAGGGCTGGCTACTATTTCCATTTGGCTCAGTTTTTGGAGTGAGGATAAGGATAAATCATCCCTGATCTGTTTAATTACCTGGTTTATCAGGGGGTGGGCAACCTGGCAGCAGTCTATTTCCACAATCTGATGTGAGTGTGGCCCGAAAAAACCGATACGGCCTTTTTTGACATGCAGGCGTATGCGATTACGGTAACCAAAAGAAAGCGGAGAAGGTATGATAGGGAGGATTTTTGCCGCGGCAACGTGGGCTATACGGGCGAGTGTTTCTTGAAAAATATCTTCTTTGAATGAGAGTTGGTCTGAATAGGCGATATGTTGCCAGTGGCAACCTCCACAGCGGCCGAAGTAAGGACAGGGGGCAGAGATCCGCCTGGGGGAGGGATCGATAATATTGACGATGAGTCCCTTATCGTAACGTTTTTTGCTTTCCTCTATTCGGACCTCGACTCTTTCTTCAGGAAGGGTAAAGGGGACAAAAACCACTTTGCCCTTAAGGTGGCCCAGGCCGCTTCCTCCGTAAACCAGACGTTCTACGGTTATGGTTTCTAGACGTTTGGCCATCTTGCCTCTGGCGGAGCAACTTTCAGACAGTTCTGGATGATGTTTTTATTTTCCTCTTTGGGAAACCTTGATGATTTGATGTAAGTATCTTTCGATTTTACCGAGGGATGCTCTGGCTATCAAGTTAAAATAGAAGGCCAAAGTTCGCTTGACTCTGCGCAAGGCTTTGCTATAGTGCTGAAGACAGCTTACTGAAAGTCCGGGAAACAGTCTTGGAAAAAATATGGCGTAGGAATAATCCGGACAGATCTGCAGTAGCCAGACTGCAACGAGAGGCAAACCTGCATCCTCTTACGGCGCTTTTTCTTTGTAATCGCGGCATAAAGGATGTAGATAAGGCCCACGCTTTTTTGTACCCTTCTCTCAAAGACCTGCCATCGCCTTTTTTACTTAAAGATATGGATAAGGCTGCGCACCGCGTGGCCGATGCTGTTCGGCGCGGCGAAAAGATATTAATTTACGGAGATTACGATGCTGACGGTATAACCTCTACTGCTGTTTTGTGGCTTTTTCTGAAAAGGATGGGGGCATGTGTGTCCTACCATATACCGGATCGAATCTCTGAAGGCTATGGTCTCAGGGTAGAGACCCTGAAGCGTTTTCTTAACGACAAACCGGACCTGCTCATCACCGTAGATTGTGGTGTTTCCAATCACGAAGCGGTGATCTATGCCCGTGAGCAAGAAATAGACGTTATCATTACTGATCATCACCGTGTACCATCCGTGCTTCCTCCGGCGCTAGCTGTGGTCAATCCCAAACAACCGGACTGTAATTTCCCGGATAAGGAGTTGGCTGGGGTTGGGGTAGCCTTCAACCTGATTATGGCCTTAAGACGTATCTTGTTTCAGGAATCTTTGGTTGGCGAATGTTTGGACTGTAAACGTCCCAACCTGAAGGAATACCTGGACCTGGTAGCTATCGGGACTATCGCCGACATGGTTTCCTTGCGGGATGCAAACAGGATTTTTGTAAGGGCGGGATTGGAGATTATTGGCGAGGCCAGACGTCCGGGTATAGCTGCGCTAAAGGCTGTCAGTTTGATTGCCACACCAAAAACCTCATCCCACGACGTGGGATTTCGGCTTGCCCCCAGGATAAACGCTGCGGGTAGGATGGGCTGTGCTGATGATGCTTTCGCTCTGCTGGTAACAGAAGACCGGTCGGAGGCAGAACTTCT
>CAYSYZ010000019.1:0-8425 GCA_964435205.1 uncultured Desulfovibrionales bacterium | reverse complement strand
GTAGAACAAAATATTTTTGCCGAAATCGATAAGAATTTAACAGAGGAAATATTGCGCGTTAAAAAAGCTCTTATCTGTGCTTCACCGTATTGGCATAGAGGCGTACTGGGCATAGTAGCCTCTCGTTTGGCGGAAAAATACGCCCGCCCAGTTATACTGTTTTCCGTGGAAGGGGGGATAGCCAAAGGGTCAGGGCGAAGTGGCGCGGCCATCGATCTTTATGAATTATTAACAATGTGCGGGGAATTCTTAGAAGAGTTTGGTGGTCATAAGGAAGCTGCGGGACTGTCGCTGCAGCAGGGAAAAATGCGCCTGTTTGAAGAGTTTTTTCAATCTATAGTTTCCGGTAAACTGACTGCTGATGACCTTGTTCCTAAGCTATGGTCGGAAGGCAGCGTTCAATTATCGACCTTACGTGAAAAATCCTTTCTTAGAGATTTTCGTTTAATGCCGCCTTTTGGTACAGGAAATCCGAGTCCTCTGCTGGATACCTCGCCAGTTAGGATTGTGGATCAGCGGGCAGTCGGTGAAAAGCACGTAAAATTCAAGGTGCACCAGAACGGGCCTATGTGGGAGGCGATCGGCTTTAATATGAGTTTCCTGCCGGAGGCAGGTCCCGACCTGTCCGCCTCAGAATCTCCAGAGGCTGCCATGGCCTTTTCTCTGGAGACCGTTACCTATCAGGGGCGGGAATGTTTACAATTGCGGGTGGTCGACCTGAAGGTAATAAATTAGTGATCGTGGAATTATTACTGGAGGTTTATATATGAGGCTGCCAGTCTCTCAAACTGTCCTGAGTAACGGGTTGAACGTCCTCCTTCTCGAAAATCACAAGGCCCCGGTGGTGAGTTTTCAGGTGTGGTATCGGGTGGGATCACGTAATGAACACACGGGTAAAACCGGTATTTCACACCTCACTGAGCATCTTATGTTTCGCGGCACCAGGAAATATGGGCCGAAGGAGTTTTCCCGTCTGGTGAAGAGGAATGGCGGGAATGAAAATGCCTTTACGTCTAAAGACTATACAGCCTACTTTGTAAATATTGCCAGGGATCGTCTGGAAATACTTTTTGATCTTGAGTCTGATCGCATGACCAACCTTATCGTTGATAAGCAGGCATTCCTTACGGAGCGAGATGTAGTAATGGAGGAGCGCCGCCTGCGTACGGAGGATGATCCGGTCTCATCTCTTTTTGAAGAAATGGATGCCATCGCCTTCCGCTGCCATCCTTACATGTGGCCAATAATAGGCTGGATGGGGGATGTTGGCCAGATTACTCAAGAAGATTTTATAGAATATTATAAACTACACTACCGACCTAACCGGGCCGCTGTCATTGCCGTTGGCGACCTGAAAAAGGACAAGTTATTGCTAAAAATCAGGGAGTATTTTGAGGGTGTTGAGCCGGGACCGGGGCCTGCGTCTGTTGTGTACGATGAGCCACCCCAGCGAGGAGCAAAAAGGTTTTATATGAAGAAAGAGGCCGAACTTTCTTATCTCCTTATGGGCTTTCACACTCCAAACCTGAAGCATAAGGATAGCTTTGCCCTGGCCCTTCTGGCCTTTATTCTCGGCCAAGGTAAGAGTTCCCGACTTTATCGCCGTTTGGTGCATGAGATGCAGTTGGCCCTTGATATCAACGTAAATTATCCCCGATTATCGCACGATCCGAATCTCTTTTATATCTTTTCTCCGGTAATGCCCGGCAAGAGGGCAGAGGCAGTTGAAGAGGTGATTGATGCTGAGTTAGAGAAAATCAAGAAACGGGGTGTTACTCCGGAAGAGTTACAGAAGGCCAAGAATATGGCCGAAGCAGCATTTGTATTCCATCAGGACTCGTTTTTTTATCAAGGGATGTTGCTAGGGATATACCACACAGTGAGTAACTGGCGGGATCTCTATGCCTATTTGCCGGGCATCTCAAGGGTTACCAGGTCAGATATAAGGACAGTAGCCAGCACCTATTTTGAGAAAGACCAGAAGAATGTTGGTATACTGATTCCTTTGGAGCCTTGAGCATCCTAAGGTGCCCGAAGAATGTTGAAATAAGGAGTAATCTTTTATGCCTGAAAAAGGAGTCTCTTCGACTCGGAAAACTGACTTTGCCAGGCGTATTACCTTGTCCAGTGGGACGGTAGTCCTTATCAAGGAAGTAAAAGCCCTTCCCTCGGTATATTTACACCTGGTTATTGAGGCTGGTTCTCTTTTGGACCCAAAGGGCAAAGAGGGACTGGCAGCATTCACAGCGGAAGGCCTTTTGACTGGTACACGCCGCCGCACGGCCATGCAAATTAGTGAAGAAATAGAGTTTACTGGCGGCGCTCTGGTGACCAGGGCCGGAAGGGACTATACCGCTATTACCTTGAACGTGTTGAGGAAGGCACTGCCAACTGGACTGGAGATTTTAGCCGATGTTCTTACTGGGCCGGCCTTCCGGCCAAAAGAAATGGCGAAAAAGAAAGAAGAATTCAAAGCACGCATCCGTAAAGAGGAGGAGGATCCGGGTTTGCTTGCTCACAAGACCTTTTTGGCGGAGCTTTTTCATAAACGTTTTTACGGGCGGCCCCTGCTAGGAACAGCAAAATCTGTATCCAGTCTGACGAAAATGGATCTGAGGAGGTTTTACCAGAACCAGGTGTGCCGCTCTAAGGTCATTTGTGCTGCCGTTGGCCAGACGACAGAAAAAGAATTTATGTCCTTGTGGGAAAAATACCTCGGGTCTTGGCCGGAGGCGGCTATTGAGGCTCCAATCCGCATTCCTCCGGAGAGTAAGGTGAAGAACGGCTGCGTAAAGAGGATCGATCGTGATCTTACCCAGGCCAATATTGTCCTTGGCCATAGAGGCATACCACGGATTCATCCCGACTATTACGCAGTCTTGGTCATGAACTACATTCTTGGAGGAGGTGGATTCCGTTCTCGCCTGATGAATAATATCAGGGAAGAGAAAGGCCTTGCTTATAGTGTTTATAGCCTGTTTGTTCCGGGTAAACACGGTGGATATTTTCAGGCAGTAGTTGAGACTAAAAATCAAACGGCTGGTGTGGCCATACATGAATTACTTAAGGAAATGGATCGAATCAGAACTGGCGGGATAACTGATGAAGAATTAAACGAGGCCAAACTGTACCTGACGGGCAGCTTCCCCATGAAGATGGACACAAATGCCAAGATTGCGCAACTCTTGACCGATATTGAATTTTATGGCCTCGGTCTTGATTATCCGGTACGTTATCCGAAGATAATAGACGCTATAACCAAAGACGATGTAGCAGATGCAGCCCAAACATATCTGCATCCGGAGGATTGTATTTTAGTGATTGTGGGGAGGCAAAAAGAGATAAGTTGGCCGTGACTTCGGACAGCGAGGCAATCTGATCAAGGCTATCTTGGTTGAATGTCTTTGTCCAATCTGGTGGTCAGAAAAGTACGGGCTGATAAGACCAGGGAAAATAGTGAGGGGATAAGAAATAGCGTAAAGAAGGTTGATACAGCAAGTCCTCCCACCACCACGCTGCCAATTCCTCGATACAGCTCCGAACCGGCACCAGGGAAGAGTATAAGCGGTAGCATAGCAGAAATGCTGGTCATAGAGCTCATGAAAATGGGTCGGATACGTATGCCTACTGCCTCTCTCAATGCCTCACGGGGCTGCATGCCGTGATCACGAATGTGGTTTAGAGTCTGGTGGACTATAAGTATCGCATTGTTTACCACGACACCGATGAGGATGACAAATCCAAGCATCGTGAGGACATCCAGCGGTTGATAGGCGATAAAGACGTTGACCAGGAACAGTCCTAAAAATCCTCCGGCGGCAGCCAGGGGTACGCTAAACATGATGATAAAGGGATATAAGAAATTTTCAAACAGTGCCGCCATCAGGAGATAAGTTATTATTACAGCCAGGATTAAATTCCATTGTAGTGCCTTCCTGGTTCGTGTCAGATCATCGGCCGTACCAGAGAGATTTATATCATAGAGTTTCCCTAGCTGGCCGGCTTTGCGTATGGGATGAATTACCTTTTCGGTAATCAGGTCCGTGGCTGTTTCCAAAGGCATTTTTTCCGGAGGGAGCACCTGGACAGTAATGGCACGCTGTCTTTCCACGCGATTAATCTGCGAGGGACCAGTAACTACAGCAATCTGGGCCAAAGAATCAAGGGTGACTAGACGTCCCGACGGTGTGTTAATGGGCAAGGTGGCGAAATCCTGAGTGTGGTTCAGCGCTTTTTCTTCGCCCATCAGGGTCAAATCGATCTTGTCACCATTGTATCGAACCTCACTGGCTTTGGTTCCGTCGAGAATGGCATCAACGGTCAATCCCACCTCAGACGCAGTCAGGCCTACCTGTGCGGCACGGTCGCGTTCAGGCCATATCCGCAACTCGGGATTTCCCAGATCAAGACTGGGTATGGGCCTTAGTTGAGCTCCGGGCAATATGCTCATGAGCTGTCCAAACATCTGTCGTCCCAGATTGACCAACTGTTTTAGGTCTGGCCCGGTAATCTCCACATCTATGGTGCGTCCCTGTCTGGAGATGCCGCGGGCGAAGAGACTTGTCTGCTGAAGGATGGGTATCATGCCCGGGATTTCAGAAACAATCGGGCGCAGTACCGGGATGAGTTCTTTGACTCTTCCCGGGTCTTCAGCTACTGCCCCCATAAAGACCTGTTGTCCCTGAGCCACAAAGAAGAAGTTTTTTATGGCAGGAGCGGCCGGCCTATCTTTGCTTCGCTCTCTTTTTGCCCAATGCTGACTTAACTTGTTCTCGATGGTTTTGGCCACTCGTGTAAACTCGTCCATGTTGTAGCCGGGCGGTGGAATCATGATGCCGAGTATGAGATTACGGTTTCCTTCAGGTAGATATTCGGTTTTTGGGGCCAGCAACCAGGCGGTACCAATGGAAAAACTAGTCATAATAATGACTAACAGGATGGATTGGGTCCTGCTTCCCGTTATCCGGTAGACTGTGCTGGTTATACCGTCTGTAAATCGTTTGGCCAGCGGGACAAGACCGAAAAGGTTCCGTACGGCTGCGCCGGGTTTAGGAAGATGCAGGGACAGCCTTTCCAGAAAAGGAATATTCCGGGTGGTTTTTCCGAGGATTCGTGCGGAAAGCGTGGAAATAACAGTGAGTGATACTATTAAGCTCAAAAGGACAGAACAGGATATGGCAATGGCGATGTCTTTAAAGAGTTGGCCTGCCTCTTCCTGGACGTATATTACAGGCAGAAAGACGGCTATCGTGGTGAGGGTTGAAGCCAACACGGCTCCCCAAACCTCAACCGTTCCTTTGTATGCGGCTTCGCGTGGATTTTCTCCAGATTGGTAATGGCGGTAAATATTTTCCAGAACAACAATGGAATTGTCTACTACCATACCGGCCGCGAAAGCCATTCCAGCCAGTGAAATCACATTAATATTCCGACCCAAAAGCGTCATGAGCAAAAAAGTCCCGATGATGCTGATGGGTATGGAGGTGGCGATGATGAACGTGGGAGGGAAGGTGCGCAGAAAGAGGAGGAGTACCAGAACAGCCAGGGTTCCCCCGACATAAATATTGTTCGTTACCAGATCAATGGCTGCATAAATGTATTCCGTTTCGTCATAAAGCTGTTCAAGTTTAAGGCTACGATCCGGCAAGAGGCCGGCATTAAGGTCATTAATAGCCTCCCGTACACCTTTCATCACTCTGAGGACATTGGCGCCACTCGTACGTACAACATTAATGGCTATGGTGTTACGGCCTTTATCGCGCACTATGTTGGTTACCTTTTTATAGCCAATTTGGACTTTGGCTATGTCGCGAACATAGACCGGAGCGCCATTGATGGTTTTGAGGACTATATTTCCCACATCAGCTGGCTGGAGGAATTCACCGATGGTACGAACAACATAACGCCGTTTACCCTCGTCGAAACTACCAGCGCTGGTGTTCTTATTTTCAGCGGCGAGGACATTAATCACGTCCTTAACTGCTAGATGGCGGGCTGATAAGGCGTGAGGATCAAATATTACCTGCATCTCCCGTTCGCGACCGCCGTAGACATTGACCTTGGCCACCCCGGATACCCTCTCCAGCCTCGGCTGGATATAGTCTTCGGTGAAGTTGCGGAGGGTTCCTATATCTGGTCCATGCGGGTCCAGTTGGCGTAAAGCGATCCAGGCAATGGGCTGGCCTTGCTCACTGGCCGAGATAATAACCGGTTTGTCAGCATCGGCTGGATACTTTGGTATTTGGTTAAGCTTGTTGGAGACCTTGAGGAGGGCGGCGTCGATAGCTGTTCCCACAGAAAATTCCAGGGTAATCCGGCCGGAGGAGTCAAAGCTTTCGCTTGTCATCCGGATTAAGCCTTCAACGCTTTTTAGGTATTCTTCCTGTTCTTCTATAATTTCTCGCTCAATTTCCTGGGGGCTGGCACCTAACCAGTTTGTGGAAACCGTAATAATGGGGCGGTCGATGGTTGGGGTGAGCTGGATAGGTATCCTGAAAAGGGCAATAAACCCAAAAAGGACCAGCAGAAATACCGCTACCGTGACCGTGACCGGATACCGTATGGAGAGATCAACAAGCTTCATGGCCGGATTTTTCTAGCCGGTGTGCCCAGGACTTTTACTTTCATTCCAGGCATGAGACGTTCATTCCCTCTTACCACTACCTGCTGCCCGGGTTGTAATCCGTGCATTACCTCGACAAAAGCATCATAGGCCAGCCCAGCCTTAACCGGGACCGGCACAGCGGTGTCAGCAGTTACGATATATACCAAATTGCCGGTATCGCTTAGGACTATGGCGTCTTTGGGTACCAGTATTGCCCGCCGCCGCTCCCCCACAGGAAAAACAACACGGGCCAGCATGCCGGCCTTAATCCTCCCTTTTCGATTGTCTATGCCTATCTTGACCGGAAAAGTTCTGGCGCTGGGATCAGCCTCCGGTACCACGGCTGCAATGCGTCCTTGATAGGTCTGACCGGGTAAGGCATCGAAGGTAATGGAGACCTTTTGCCCCTTGCTAATTCGACTGACATAGATCTCTGGCAGGGGAACTATAATCTTAACCGGATTGAGAATAGCAATGGTAGCAACCGCACCGCCTTCCTGTATCCATTCCCCCACCTGAGTGTTTTTCTGGACAACATGTCCGGAAACCGGGGATAGCACGCGGGTCTTTTTCAGACGGTCAGTGAACTCTGCGGTTAATGCCTGCAGGCGCTCTATCTTCTGGGCCAGTTCCTCGTTATATAATCTAATCTCTTCAAACCTTTTCTCTGCAATGATGTTTTTCGCAAACAGGGTCTGATAGCGCGCCAGATCTCGTTCGGCCTGCTCGTGCTGAATTTCAGCCTCCCTTAATTCGGCGTGGGAGGCCTTCAATTTAAACTCCAGACCAGCGGAGTCAAGCCTGGCCAGAAGTTGTCCTTTCTCAACCCAGTCGCCTTCCTCAATCCTGATCTCTTTAACCAGGCCGGCTTCCTGAGAGGCTATGGTAGTGGAGATGTCGGCCTCAGCGGTACCGATCACGGTTATTTTTGCCAAAATTTCTTTTTCAACAACCGGGGCTACTTGGACAGGAGCTTCCGCTGGACCGATGTCACGCCTTTGGGCTTGTGCTGAATGGAGGTTAAAGAATGATGCCAGAAAAAATAAGATAGCTATTTTCAGGAAAATGGAGTGGCATCTATGATTCATTTTTGAGCTTCATTTTACTGAAGTTTCACGTGGTGACAGATATTAACAAAAAATGTCAAAAAAATAAAGATGCCTTTATCCATCGCTGTCTGGAAAACATTCTGGCATCAATCTGGGAGACGGTGCTTATTTTAAGGCGGAGGCTAGAGATCTATCTTGAACAAGTGTCTTCAGAAAGCTCAGCTAGATGGACACATTTGCCGCACATAATATTTCCTGACTCGTCATAGCCAAAGTGGTCCGTCTTGAAGACGATCTCCTGACAATGCTGGCAGAGGCCAACGATGTTCTTCTTGCAGTAACCGCAAATTTTGTACTGCTCTTTTGAAGCGGGATGAACCCAGTTGCTCAGATCCTCACGGTCGTGGCAGATAATACAGAATTCCTTCATGCTTTTGTCTCCGGACGAACGGGATTGCCATTTTATCGATCCCTACTGATTGATTTTGTCGAACCTACCACCTTTGGCGGCTTGTTTCAAGGCCATTTTGATGCAAAAGATTGTTTAGCGAACGAACCTGTTGTGGCCATCTGTAGCCGGGGCGGCCGATCCGGCAACCATTCTCATCCCCGGTAGGTCTCCGGAAGCAAATTGTCTTGTCCATATTTCCTGTTGCCATTGCTAGGTGATTGATTCCGTTGAACATGCATAACGAGCGCATTCCCCCGTCCGCCTCGGGTCCGCCTTGTATGTTTAGATTACATGTTTGATCATATATTATGTCATATATGT